>NZ_QUGO01000079.1:0-575 GCF_003479105.1 Blautia sp. AF19-13LB | reverse complement strand
GAAGTAAGGGGATTACCCATAAATATATTGTAGTAGTGATGAGTTAGACGCGCAAAATTTTTACCAAAATGGGAACAAATGTTTGAGTTATTCCTATGCATATGGTATACTATTTTTATGAAGAAAGAAGTCATCTGCTTGTAGATTACCGACCACAGTTTTATATTTCAGACATGATCAAAATCATGAAGGGGAATCTTGCACACCAGATGTTCCTTTTACATCCAGAGCTAAAGAAAGAGTTGTGGGGAGGACATTTGTGGAATCCGTCTTATTGTGTTGTAACGGTCAGTGACCGGAGCCGTGAACAGGTACTTGCTTACATAGAAGGGCAGAAGGAAAAATCCCGTTAAAACCCGGAGGAAAAAGCGAATGAAAATCATATCCAGTTATGGTGTAGAATTACGAAAACAGAATATTCCGATCCGCCAGACACTGGAGATTTACCGTTCTGCTGTCCGCTATCTGGTCAAAGTGTATGAATCTGTATGGGAAGAACTGGCCCAAATTGAGAACAGTAAGAAACGTTTCAATGCAGCGGAACATCTGGTGCATACAACGAAACGGAATCCGGC
>NZ_QUGO01000078.1:389-605 GCF_003479105.1 Blautia sp. AF19-13LB | reverse complement strand
GTTTGTTCTTTGACAGGTGTCCGGTTTAAAGATACCTCTTCCGCATACGTAAAACGCAGAAAATATTTGTCGTGCTTTTTCTCCAACGTTGGAGCCGAAGCTTTTTTGCCCGACCAGTGTTTTCTTAAGTATTCCATATCCGTATGTTTCAGCCGCGCAGCAAACCATTTCCAGTCATGGCCATCGTACAGTTTTAAAAAGGCCGCATCTTTCTCT
>NZ_QUGO01000078.1:0-379 GCF_003479105.1 Blautia sp. AF19-13LB | reverse complement strand
TTAAAAAGGCCGCATCTTTCTCTTCTGTGTTTTCACGGTACATGACATCGTGGTAAAAAACAGGCATGGCATACTGCTCACTTTTCAGATACGGCTTTCCTGTTTTCTGTCCCTCTGCTTTCCACTGTTCCAGACGCGTCCGATAAGAAGATACACTCCCAAGCGCATGCTGGACTGCCGCCCGTCTGAAATAGGATGGCATCTTGGGAAAGCAGAAATCAAAATCAAACCGGGCCGGATTCCGTTTCGTTGTATGCACCAGATGTTCCGCTGCATTGAAACGTTTCTTACTTTCCTCAATTTTGACCAGTTCTTCCCATACAGATTCATACACTTCGACCAGATAGCGGACAGCAGAACGGTAAATCTCCAGTGTCTG
>NZ_QUGO01000077.1:0-624 GCF_003479105.1 Blautia sp. AF19-13LB | reverse complement strand
GCATCAATACGGATGCAGTCTGTACCATCATGCGTCCAGACGGAACTATCCTGGGAAGAAAGTTTATTAACTTTTCCAGTGACAAAGACCGGATGTACCGTGCGCTGGGACGGATCCGAAGATTTCAGCGGGAACATGGATCGCGTCAGGCGCAGGGAAGATGGGCATATGCAAAACGTCTGAATACAGAGCTTGGCAGAAAAATTGCAAAGGAAATCGTTTTTTATGCATCAGAAAAGAAGGCAGATGTGATTGTTTTCGAATATCTGGAAATGAAAGGAAAACTTTCCGGGAAGAAAAAGCAGAAACTGCAGATGTGGAGAAAACGTGATATCCAGAAACGGTGCGGACAGCAGGCACACAGAAAGGGAATCCGAATTTCCCGAATCTGTGCCTGGAACACGAGCAGGCTTGCCTTTGATGGATCAGGAGAGATTGCCCGTGATACACGGGATCATCGTCTGTGTACGTTTCAGACTGGAAAAAGATACAACTGTGATTTGTCGGCATCGTATAATATCGGAGCAAGATATTTTATCCGTGAAATTTTAAAACCCTTGCCGGAAACGGAAAGGTCTTTGCTGGAGGCAAAAGTTCCTGCAGTAAAGCGTAGAACCTCATGTG
>NZ_QUGO01000076.1:433-643 GCF_003479105.1 Blautia sp. AF19-13LB | reverse complement strand
ATCAATCCCAATCGTTCCACCCTGATTAGGTCGCGGTTCCGGTTCAAATTCAACGTTCAGAACCGCAAAATATTTTCCGGATGGCGTATGCTCAATGGTTACGTGACGAATGTTTCCCACTTCCATTGACTGACGCACTTTCACATATCCAAGCTTCGGAAGTTTGATATATCTTCCCACGATACGAATGTTGTCTTTTTGATTTACCGT
>NZ_QUGO01000076.1:0-423 GCF_003479105.1 Blautia sp. AF19-13LB | reverse complement strand
TACGAATGTTGTCTTTTTGATTTACCGTTCTGTACGACTGAAAATGGTTATGTTTGCTTTTGAAAGTTGGATGGGACGCCCTTTTTTGAAAAAAGTTTACAAATCCCCGGTCAAGATCCCGCAATGACTGCTGTAATGCGATGGAATCGACTTCTTTCAGAAAAGCAAACTCTTCCTGCTTTTTCAGTTCCGTCAGCATGGCAGAAGTCTGGCCATAGCCGATTTTTTTCCCTTTTTCATAGCCTTCCTTACGCATGGCAAGTCCCCGGTTATAGATGAACCTGCAGCATCCCAGCGTCTGGTGGATGAAGTTTTTCTGTTCTCTGTTCGGGTAGATCCTGAATTTGATCCCTTTTTGCATTAGCCCATCTTATCCTTTTGTCTCTGCGATGTTTTCTGGTTTTCGATATACTGTTTTACTGC
>NZ_QUGO01000075.1:427-687 GCF_003479105.1 Blautia sp. AF19-13LB | reverse complement strand
GCTCTGTGGGCGTTCTGCGTGAGCAGGGCAAGGACAGCAGCCTTGTCAAAATCGTCCCCCAGCTTCCGGGCTGTGATAGGCTTTGTCCTGTCCGGCGTGAGGTAGGAAAGCCGCCCCCGGCTCTCCTTGACGGTCACACCCTCCCGCAGCAAAAGGGAAGAAAACTCGTCAAAGCTGCCAGCTTGGGAAAGTGCCTGCCGTATCGTCCGGCGCAGCTTCGCCTTGTCCGTTTCAAACTTGGTGGGCTTGGTCGGCTGTCC
>NZ_QUGO01000075.1:0-380 GCF_003479105.1 Blautia sp. AF19-13LB | reverse complement strand
TCAAGGGCAAGCTGCCCTTTCTTTGCCGCCCAGTATTCCCGTTCGGTTATCCGTTCCTTGCTGCCGTTCAAGAGGTCGATTTGGTAAAGCCCCTCCCGGTGGCACATTTCCATGACTTCGCTCTTGAAATATTCCATAGCGGCGTTGGTGCAGCGGTGCTTGCAGCCCTCCAGCGTGTCGGCTGGTCTGTCCATGTAGGGCAGAAGCGGGACTTCGTAAATCCGCAGGGAGTTGATGACGATATGCACATGGATATTCCCGCTGTGGTTATGCCCGTCCGGGTGGGTGCAGATTAGGGCTTGGTGTCCGGGGAAATGCTCCTTGCAGAACTGCTCGCCCAGCTCCTGCGCCCGGTCTACGGTCAAGCCGTTGTCTGTCCC
>NZ_QUGO01000074.1:0-769 GCF_003479105.1 Blautia sp. AF19-13LB | reverse complement strand
GGGTTCCCAAAATGCCCGCACACCGCCTTTGGATGAAAAGCGGCGCTTCTGGACGCGCGATAGATTTCCAGCATCCTGCCATACACCAAAACGAAAATGATAATTCCCATCGCCTTCATTGTGAAGCCAATGAGCGCAGACTGCAGCCACAGCCCCAAAAGCGGCCCTAAGTCCATCGTCTCCAGCGAGGTTTCCAGTTCAGCAAGCATATCCGCCGAAACATCGGTGGAGCCTTGAATGAGCCCGCCTGCCTGCGCGATGACGCTCTGTGACACATCGAACACGGCCATGACGATATTGAATGTGTTTGACAGGATCAGGATTGCACAGGCTGTTTTGAACATCCATTTATAGAGGTTCGCAACGTCAACCTCGTGCATATTGTTCTTTTCCAAAAGCATCTGTATGAGCTCATAAGTGGCAACAAAGGTCAGCACCATTCCGGCAATCGGCAGGATCACCGTTTCGGAAAGCTGTCGGATCAGGGAGAAAACCCCGGCGTGCCACGCCGCCGGGGTAGTCCCTACCTGTGCCGCAATCTCTCCGACTTGGGTATTGACAGTATCAAAAAGACCTTCGAGGTTCCCCATGATCCCGCCAATCAGAAGCTCTTTGAGCCAGTTTGTGAGCCAGTCGGTGAGAAAATCCATAAGCGCCTACCTTAAAACAGGCCAGACAGCAGAGGGATCAGTGTGGTGCCAATGACGATGATGCCGCCGCCCGCCATGAGCTGTTTTATCCCCAATTAGGTGTAAAACTCTGCTCGATG
>NZ_QUGO01000073.1:0-844 GCF_003479105.1 Blautia sp. AF19-13LB | reverse complement strand
GGTCACTGCCTGACCTGTCCCGCCGGGACGGTTCTCTTAAAAACACCATATAGATTTTTGTACGCCGCCGCCCGCCATCGAGCAGAGTTTTACACCTAGTTGGGGATAAAACAGCTTATGGCAGGCGGAGGTATCGCTCTGGTTGGTGCAACGCTGATCCCGCTGCTTTCCGGCCTGTTCGGTTAAGGGCTGACTTATGGGCAGTCTGTTTGAATGGATAACAGACTGGATTAAAGAGGGCCTGATCGATGCGATCACCGGACAGTACACCAGTATTTTCAACTCCGTCAACAATCAGGTTGCGGATGTGGCAAATCAGGTAGGACAGACCCCGCAGGGCTGGAATGGCGGCGTGTTTTCCATGATTCAGAATCTTTCAGAAACCGTCGTCATTCCCATTGCGGGCATGATCCTGACCTTTGTTCTGGTGTATGAACTGATCCAGATGATTCTCGAAAAGAACAACATGCACGAATTCGATACATTCAACATCTTCAAGTGGATTTTCAAGACTTTTGTTGCCACTTACCTGCTCACCAACTGTTTTACGATTGTGATGGCGGTCTTTGATGTGGCCCAAAATGTGGTGTCGCAAAGTGCCGGTGTCATAAACGGGAACCTGGATGTGCAGGCGGCGTTGTCTGATCTGAAAACCCAGCTTGAAGCAATGGGAATGTGGGAACTGATTGGACTGTGGCTGGAAACCAACATCATCAATCTGTGTATGTGGGTACTGTCCATCGTGATCTTTGTCATTGTATATGGCCGTATGATCGAGATTTATTGCGCGTCCAGAAGCGCCGCTTTTCATCCAAAGGCGGTGTGCGGGCATTTTGGGAACCCG
>NZ_QUGO01000072.1:0-854 GCF_003479105.1 Blautia sp. AF19-13LB | reverse complement strand
GGTCACTGCCTGACCTGTCCCGCCGGGACGGTTCTCTTAAAAACACCATATAGATTTTTTGTACGCCGCCGCCCGCCATCGAGCAGAGTTTTTACACCTAATTGGGGATAAAACAGCTCATGGCGGGCGGCGGCGTTGCCCTTATCGGCATGACCCTTGTACCGCTGCTTTCCGGCCTGTTCGGTTAAGAAGCGCGGGTAAAGGCTTATGCAGAGCATACTTGACGCGATTAACGAATGGATAAAGGAAATCCTCATAGGAGCCATAAACGGTAATCTGTCAACTATGTTCGGGGACGTGAACGAGAAAGTCGGCACTATCGCCGCAGAGGTAGGGCAGACCCCGCAAGGGTGGAACGCGGGTATCTTCTCCATGATACGCACACTATCGGAGAATGTAATCGTACCCATTGCGGGGCTTGTCATTACCTACGTCCTATGCTATGAGCTTATCAGCATGGTAACGGAAAAGAACAATATGCACGACGTTGACACTTCCATGTTCTTCAAGTGGGTATTCAAGGCTTACGTCGCAGTCTACCTTGTGACGCATACCTTTGACATCACTATGGCGGTGTTCGATATGGCGCAGCACGTTGTTTCCGGCGCGGCGGGGGTAATCGGCGGCAGCACAAATATTGATGTTGCCGCCGCCCTTGCTTCCATGCAGAGCGGGCTTGACGCTATGGAAATCCCCGAACTGCTCTTACTTGTCATGGAAACAAGCCTTGTGAGCTTGTGCATGAAGATAATGTCCGTACTGATAACCGTTATCCTCTACGGGCGCATGATAGAGATTTACCGCGCGTCCAGAAGCGCCGCTTTTCATCCAAAGGCGGTGTGCGGGCATTTTGG
>NZ_QUGO01000071.1:0-908 GCF_003479105.1 Blautia sp. AF19-13LB | reverse complement strand
TTGACTGCCACTTTTGGCAAGCCGTTCCGGTTAAGGAACAGAAACTTTGTGTAGCCCTCCAAAATAACAGGCTGTGCATATTTCCGTTTGTTCAGCACCCGTTGAAATGCTTCCAACACTTTTTCACTCATAGGAATAACCCGGTTGCCGCTTTTCGTCTTAGGCGTTTCCACATAGTAGCCCACGTCTGCAATCTTCAAAAGTTGGTGGTCTACATTGATAAGCTGTTTGTCTAAGTCAATGTCAGCTTCCGTCAGTCCGCAGAGTTCCGAAATGCGAAGTCCTGTCCCTAACAGTATGATAATCTCGTCGTAGTATTTCTGATAGACTTTATCATGCTGCACAAAGGACAGAAAAGCCGCTTCCTGCGTAGGGGATAGAGGTTCCTTTGGTTCCGTATCATCTTCAAGGACTGTGTTCAACTGGAAGTCAAACGGATTTTTACGAATACAATCGTCCTGTATAGCTGTGTAAAAAGCAGCCTTTAAGGAACGCTTGTGGTTATTGATAGTTTTGAAGCCGTAACCTTTTTCTTTCATGCGTAACGCCCATTCCTTTGCGTCGGAGAGCTTCACATTTTCAATCCGGCAGGCTCCAAGTTTATCCTCCTGCAAAATCCGCATGAGCTGTTTTCGCCCCTGCTTTGTACCATGCCGCACATTTGCCCGGTGGCGTATCTGCTTTGCGTAGAGTTGGCAGACCGTCATTTTCTTTCCGATATGGTCGATACCGTCGTCAAGGTCTTTTTGGATTTCTTTCTCTTTTTCCCTCAACGCTATATCGTCGCGTTTTCCTGCCGGGGTTTTGTCCGTAGGTACTAACTTCCAAGAATACACAAACTGCGGTTTTCCAAAGGTATCTATATATTTGTAGGCATATCTCCCGTCTTTTCTCTGGCTCTCTCCGGT
>NZ_QUGO01000070.1:0-908 GCF_003479105.1 Blautia sp. AF19-13LB | reverse complement strand
TTGACTGCCACTTTTGGCAAGCCGTTCCGGTTAAGGAACAGAAACTTTGTGTAGCCCTCTAAAATAACAGGCTGTACATATTTCCGTTTATTTAGCACCCGTTGAAATGCTTCCAACACTTTTTCACTCATAGGAATAACCCGGTTGCCGCTTTTCGTCTTAGGCGTTTCCACATAGTAGCCCACGTCTGCAATCTTCAAAAGTTGGTGGTCTACATTGATAAGCTGTTTGTCTAAGTCAATGTCAGCTTCCGTCAGTCCGCAGAGTTCCGAAATGCGAAGTCCTGTCCCTAACAGTATGATAATCTCGTCGTAGTATTTCTGATAGACTTTATCATGCTGTACAAAGGACAGAAAAGCCGCTTCCTGCGTAGGGGATAGAGGTTCCTTTGGTTCCGTATCATCTTCAAGGACTGTGTTCAACTGGAAGTCAAATGGATTTTTACGAATACAATCGTCCTGTATGGCTGTGTAAAAGGCAGCCTTTAAGGAACGCTTGTGGTTGTTGATAGTCTTGAAGCCGTAACCTTTTTCTTTCATGCGTAACGCCCATTCCTTTGCGTCGGAGAGCTTCACATTTTCAATCCGGCAGGCTCCAAGTTTATCCTCCTGCAAAATCCGCATGAGCTGTTTTCGCCCCTGCTTTGTACCATGCCGCACATTTGCCCGGTGGCGTATCTGCTTTGCGTAGAGTTGGCAGACCGTCATTTTCTTTCCGATATGGTCGATACCGTCGTCAAGGTCTTTTTGGATTTCTTTCTCTTTTTCCCTCAACGCTATATCGTCGCGCTTTCCTGCCGGGGTTTTGTCCGTAGGCACTAACTTCCAAGAATAAACAAACTGCGGTTTCCCAAAGGTATCTATATATTTGTAGGCATATCTCCCGTCTTTTCTCTGGCTCTCTCCGGT
>NZ_QUGO01000007.1:0-223422 GCF_003479105.1 Blautia sp. AF19-13LB | reverse complement strand
AACAATAGCCCTTTGGAGGGCTAATAATAAACCACCAGTTGAACTGGTGGTTGCTAACTAGAAAAAAAGAAAGAACATGAACGTGTAAAGGTGAGGGAATGTATCTGAAATAATTTAAGCTGGAAAACACAATTGTATTTTGATAGGACCTGTTTGAAACAGGTTATTTTGTGTACGCTTAAATTAGATACTCAGACGATTCGTTATGTTCCGACACCAGTGCCATGCACGCTGTGTCTGTTTAGGATGCGGGTCTGTTTTGCGTACGCAAAGCGGGCTCGCTTTTTAAATACTCTAGGCAGAATTTTTTATGCGTGAGAAAAAGAAAAACAGGCAGAAGGGAGTTTTTATGGCACAGATCAATGTCAGTAATCTAACTTTTGGGTATGAAGGAAGTTATGATACAATCTTTGAAAATGTATCGTTTTCAATCGACACCAGCTGGAAGCTTGGTTTTGTGGGAAGAAACGGAAAGGGAAAGACAACGTTTCTTCAGTTACTCCTGGGAAAATACGAATACCAGGGAGCGATCACCCGCTCGGTTGTCTTCGATTATTTTCCGTATCCGGTGAAACAAAAAGATCTGGAACGGACAGCAGCGGAGCTGATGGAAGACTGGAAAGCGGGAGTAGAGAGCTGGAGAGTTCTTTGTGAATTGGAAAAACTGGATATGGACGCAGAACTTTTGTACAGACCATTTGGTACGTTAAGCTTTGGGGAGCGGACCAGGGTTATGCTTGCAGTCCTTTTTTCCGGTGAAAATGATTTTCTGCTGATCGATGAACCCACCAACCATTTGGATCAGGACGCCAGAGAGATTATCAAAAAATATCTGGCGTCAAAAAAAGGATTTATTCTGGTATCCCACGACAGGGATCTGCTGGATGCCTGCATCGATCATGTGCTGGTTTTAAACCGGGCCTCGATCGAAGTACAGAGCGGCAATTTTTCCAGCTGGTGGGAAAACAAGGAAAAAGCAGATCATTTTGCCAGAATGGAACATGAAAAACGTGTAAAAGAAATTGGAAAACTAAAGGCAGCCGCCGATTGTTCTTCGCGCTGGGCAGAAAAAAATGAAAATACCAAGATTGGATATGATCCAGCCAAAGAACATGACAGATCGATATCGACACGATCGTATATCGGAGCAAAGACGAAGAAAATGCAGTCGCGCGTCAAAGCGTACGAGGAGAGAATGGACCGGGAGATCGAGAAAAAGGAAGGGCTGTTAAAAGATATCGAAACGGTAAAAGATTTAAAGATTATGCCGCTTTCCCATTACAAAGAACGGCTGATCGAATGCAGGGATTTTTCCTTAAAATACCGGGATGGAAAAGAGAATGTGATCACCGGATTGAATTTTGAACTGAAACAAGGAGACCGTGTTTTTCTGAAAGGAAAAAATGGCTGTGGAAAATCCAGCCTGATCAAGTATATTCTGACGCAGAACCTGCAAAATTCTTCCAATGGCGGAATCGAAAAGCGGAAAATTACGATGTCCGGATGCGAAAATCTTTCCGGCGAAAATATAATGGCAACGGGTACCTGTTCGATTGCCTCAAATCTCGTTATTTCCTATATCAACCAGGATACCTCGCATCTGTCCGGAACGCTGAAAGAATTTGCCAAAAAGCAGGAAATTGATGAGCCAATGCTCCTTTCCATGTTGCGCAGCCTGGATCTGGACAGAGAACAGTTTGTAAAAAACATGGAGGAATTTTCCGAGGGACAGAAGAAAAAAGTATTGATTGCTGCCAGCCTTTTAACACCTGCGCATCTCTATCTGTGGGATGAACCGCTGAATTATATTGATGTATTTTCACGGATGCAGATTGAGAAACTGATTGCGCAGTTCCAGCCAACGATGCTGATCGTGGAGCATGATGCAAGGTTTGCCAGAAAGCTGGCAACGAAAGTGGTAGAGCTTTGACCAGAAGAATAAACGGAAAGGTTATGACTGAAAAAAACGAGACTTCTTATGGAGGTCTCGTTTTGCTATGATTAAAAATAGTAAAAAAAGGAGGAATTCACATTATGACAAAAAGAAAAATAATGCTGATTACGGTTTGCTTTGCTATTTTTGATATATCGCTTCTGCTATCCAGATAGTTTTTTAAAAGCGCTGGAAAAAGGAATATGGATGTTCCGGCAGCGGGATCTGAACAGATAGAGGATTCAAAGGATACAGAAGAAAAAAGAAACACAGAAGAAATGACAGAGCTGGAAGAAACAGAAGGGGCAGCAGCATCAGAAGGGGCAGCAGAACCGGAAAAAGTATATAGTAACGGCTATTCCGGCGGAGGAGAAACGCTGGCGCTGATCCTGGGAAAAAAGCCGGAACTGTTTACTGCAGCGCTCATGTGCAGCTCCAAATGGGATGGAGCATATGAACCGGTGACAGAGGCAAAAACACCGGTCTATTTTGTGATTGGCGAAAGTGATGAATATTATGGATCAGAACCGTTTAAAGAAGCGTATCAGATTTTATATGAGCTGTATGCAGAGCAGGGTTTAGCAAAATCCGAAATAGACAATTTGCTGGTACTGGATATAAAAGAGAAAAATTACTTTGCAGGAACGAAAGTGACTTATCAGCACGGAGGCGGTTATCTGTTCTGTCGGGATGAAAAAAATATGGGATGGCTGTTTGGACATTAAGAGTCATGGAAAAATATATTGCAAAATTCCAAAGAAGTCTATAGTATGATAGTAGAGCGCGTTTGAAAAATCATTTCCGCATTCTGTGCGTTCCATTTTGCGGTATGTTTCACTCTTTTGCCGGCATGATGGCAGCAAAAAGATAAAATAAAAAAGGAGTCGACATGGAAAGAAAAAATCGTGGCATCTTAAAAAACAAGTTATTTTTGTATCTGACAGAATTTTTTTCCGGAATGTCTGTGATGGCGGTAGAACTTGGTGCGAGCAGGCTGCTTGCCCCGTATTTTAGTTCTTCACAGATTGTATGGACGATCATCATCGGAACCATCATGATTGCTATGGCACTGGGAAATATCTATGGAGGCAGAACGGCGGACAAGTCGCCCAATCCGGACAAGCTCTATGGACGTATCATCGTAGCTGCTTTATGGATTGCGTTAATTCCCGTGGTCGGAAAATATATCATTGTTGGCATTTCTGCGGTTCTGATTTTTTCCGTAAATAACAATTTTCTGATCCTGGCTGCGTTTGTGGCCTGTATGGTAATTTTTGTGTTCCCGTTATTTTTACTGGGTACGGTAACTCCGTCGCTGGTCAAATATTCGGTGAGCAATCTGGATGATAACGGAAAAACGGTGGGAACACTGGGAGCATTCAATACGATCGGCAGCATTATTGGTACCTTTGTGCCGACGTTTGTTACGATCCCTGCGGTTGGAACATCGATCACTTTTCTGATCTTTGCGGGAATTTTACTTGCGTTATCCATCGTGTATTTTGTGATGGAAAAAGCAGGGAAAAAGAAAGTGATTGCATCGGTACTTATTTTCGCGTTCTGCTGTGGAACAGGTTATTCCGATTCCTTCGCATTCTGGGAAAACAACCTGACATATGAGGGAGAGTCTGTATACAACTATCTTCAGGTGTACGAAAATGATAAGAGAGTAGCATTGTCTACCAATGTTCTGTTTGGCGTACAGTCTGTCTATATGAAGCAGGATGAACTGACCGGAATGTACTATGATTATGCGATGGCGGCGCCGCTTATGATCAAAGACAAGCCGACAGATCAGATGGATGTGCTGATCCTTGGCATGGGTACGGGAACCTACGCCACACAGTGTAAGAAATATTTTGGGAACATGAACATTGAGGGTGTAGAGATTGATGAAAAGATCACGGATCTCTCGCGGAAATATTTTTCACTTTCCGAGGATATTCCGGTGACTACTTACGATGGAAGAGCGTTTTTAAATGCATCGCAGAAAACGTATGATGTGATTATGGTCGATGCATATCAGGATATCACAATTCCATTCCAGATGTCCTCCAAAGAGTTCTTTGAACTGGTCAAATCACATCTGAAGGACGATGGCGTTATGGTGGTAAACATGAATATGCGTGGAATGAAGGAAGGAAACATCAATCAGTACCTTTCGGATACGATTGGAAGTGTCTTTGATACAGCGGTTACAGTGGATGTGGCAGGATCGTCCAACCGGGAACTCTTTGCGTCGGACGATTCGGACATCGTAAAGAATCTGACGAAACATACGGGGGAACTTACAAACGTAAACCTGAAAAATATGATGCAGGAAGTTACGTCAAATCTTACAGAATATCAGAAAGGAAATTATATCCTCACAGATGACCAGGCGCCGGTGGAGCTGCTTGGCATGCAGGTGATCGATGAGCTGATCAAGGATGAAGTCCAATACTATAAAGATATCTATAAAGAGCAGGGAATCAAAGGACTGATCGAGTCTCTCTGAGCTCTGGAAAAAACATAAATCATGGGAATGAGAAAGAGGAACAGATACACCATCACAGTTTTTTAAAAAAGTTGTACGAAATAACATGGTTATGTTAGCAAATGATATACAGAAAAAATGGTTATAAAGGAGAACTAAAAATATGAAGTTAAAATCTATTTTTGACCAGACAGATTTTGTACATGCAAGCGGTACAAAAGAAGAATTGCAGGTTGCAAACTATTTAAAGGAGCAGTGTGAAGCATTAGGAGTCCCGGCAAAACTGGAAGGTTTCCGCGTTGCGATGGGCGAAATCGAAGAGGCACATTTGTATGCAGACGGGATGGAAATTTCATGCAAAGCTCTCACATGCTGCGGAAGCGGAAGTGTCGAAGGCGAACTCTACTATATGCCGGGAACCGATCCGGTTTCCGTTGCCGGTGCAAAAGATAAAATTGTGCTGATGGATACGCAGGGAATCGGATTTTTTGCGTACCAGGATTTGATGAAAGCAGGCGCGAAAGCGATTCTGTTCCAATATGGAAACAGCTATTACCCACATACAGACATTGATCAGAGAGATCTTCGGGAAGCCGTTGTCGGAGAGGAAAAGAAAGTGCTCTGCGCTATGATTCACTCCGCACAGGCAGTAGAACTTGTGAAAAATAAAGTAAAACAGATCCGTCTGGAAATCCGGCAGAAGGAATACGATGGAGAATCCCATAATGTGATTGCAGAATTGCCGGGAAAAAGAGAAGAATGGATCGTTTTAAGCGCGCATTATGATACGACATCGCTTTCGCATGGTGCATATGACAACATGAGCGGATGCGCAGGGCTTCTTGGAATCATGGAGCAGATGAAAGGGAAAGAGCTGAATTATGGTCTTCGGTTTGTATTCTGCGGAAGCGAAGAAAGAGGACTTTTAGGATCGAAGGCGTATGTCAGAGATCATGAGAAAGAGTTGAGACAGATCGTACTGAACATCAATCTGGACATGATCGGAACGTATATGGGAAAATTTATCGCCTGCGTATCGGCAGAAGAAAAGCTTACCCATTACATCAGCTATATGGCTGCAGAAGTTGGCTTTCCAATCGCAGCAGAAAACGGCGTCTATTCCAGTGATTCCACGCCATTTGCCGATCATGGGGTTCCGGCTGTTTCGTTTGCGCGTATTGCCAACGGAAATGTCGCCCCGATTCACTGCCGCTACGATGTCAAAGATGTGATGTCGATGGAGCAGCTGCAAAAAGATATTGATTTCCTGACAGTATTTACCAGAAGATTCGCAAACGCAGCGGTCTGCCCGGTGGCAAGAGAAATACCGGAAACGATTCGGAAACAATTGGATGAATATTTGTTTCGCAAGAGAAAAGAAGCCTGATATACTTCGATCACGGATATGAGCAGCGAGACGAATTGCAAATAGGAAAAAGAACGACAGTGGCAGGAGAGAGAAACCATGAAAAAAATAGAACTGGTAGAAATCAGGCAGGTAAACGATGCCCTTGCAGAAATGGTTGCGCTGTTTCGAGTAGAACTGCGTTCCTATAAAGGAATTGCATCAAAACCGAACGTGGAAGACGGACGGGAAGAAATGAAGGAATACCTTTTAGCAGGATTTCCAGTGTTTGCCGCTACGGTGCATGGCGAATACGCAGGTTATGTTGTCTGTCGTATTGAGAGCGAGGTGGTGTGGGTGGAATCCATCTTTGTCAGAGAAGAGTACCGCCGGCAGGGAGTCGCTGCCGCACTGCATGGCAAGGCAGAAGAAATTGCAGCTTCTTATGGAAACGATACGGTTTACAACTATGTCCATCCCAATAACCACAGGATGATTGAATTTTTGAGAAAGCGTGGTTACACCGTTCTGAATCTAATTGAGATCCGTAAACCGTATCAGAATGAAAAACTGACGCAGACGATTACGGTTGGGGAACATGAATTTGATTATTGAGGGAGTCATTTTCATCCCACAATTCCAGAAAAGCCCGAAGTTCAGACGGAAGGCGCCCCTTGCGCCAGGCAAGCAGGATTTCGGTTGTAAGGTCTGCATCTGTGATGGTGCAGGCCTTTAATTTATGGGTAAGATTCAGCATGGAGGCCGGCAGAAGAGCGATGCCAAGGCCTTTTTCTGCCATTGTCATTGCCGTGCGGGCGTCCTCGCAGGTGAGATAGATATCGCAGAACAGACCCGCCTGCTCGAAAGCGGAGAGCATGTATTTCCGGTAGCGGTTCGACAGAATCAGCGGCTGCTCGGCAAGTTCCGTAAGCGAAAGGGTTTCACGCCCGGCAAAAAGCGGGTGAGAAGGGAGTGCCATGGCGGTGATGCTCTCTTTTAAAAGGGTCTTCGTCTCGCAGCCATTTAAAACGATTGGCGTGCGGAGCGTGGTGAGATCCACCATGTGATTTTCGAGCTGGTCTTTTAAAGCAAAGGTAGAACCCTCGTGGACATCAAAATGGATGTGCGGGTATTTCCGGGAAAATCGCAGGAGATAGTCGGCGAGCAGCGAAACGGTGGATGGCGTCATGCCGATGTGGAGTGTCGCAGACTGACTGGATTTTACGACTTCGCGCCTGGTGAGATCCGCAAGCATCAGAAGCGTTCCTGCCTGTTCATACAGTGTTTTTCCTGCCTCGGTCAGGGTGATTTTCTTTGTACCGCGGATGAGAAGAGGCACCTGAAGCTCTTCCTCCAGCATTTTGATCTGATAACTTAACGGCGGCTGTGTCATATGCAGCACCCGTGCCGCCCCGCTGATGGTTCCCGCGTCCACGATGGCGCGGAAGTATTCGAGTTGTCGAAGTTCCATAAAAATCCTCCTGAAAAAACTATATAAAAATTATTCAATTTCAATATAAAAACAATAATTTACATATAGAATACGCCATGCTATACTGAAAAGCAAGTGAAAAAGAAGGGAATGAGGGAACAAATGAAACGAATTGATTTCGAACATGGAACCGTAACCGGAAACATCTTCGGGGCAGCGCTCCCGATGCTGGTTGCTCAGATTTTGAGTCTGCTGTACAATATTGTAGACCGCGTCTACATCGCGCGGATCCCGGAGGTAGGAACGGCGGCACTCGGTGCAGTCGGTCTGTGCTTTCCGCTGATCGTTATCATCACAGCATTCAGCAACTTGTTTGGAAGCGGCGGCGCTCCGCTGTTTTCGATTGAGCGTGGAAAGAATGATCAAAAAAAGGCGGAACGTATTATGAATACGTCGTATTCCATGGTATGTGTCTGTGCTGTCATACTGATGGTGATCGGCTTTTTGTTTGCCCGTCCACTGCTATCACTGTTCGGCGCATCGGCAGATGCGATGGTCTACGCGTATCCTTATATGATGATTTATCTGATCGGAACTTTGCCGTCGATGGTGGCAACCGGCATGAACCCGTTCATCAACGCGCAGGGCTACTCGACCGTTGGTATGCTTTCCGTCACGATCGGAGCGGTCGCAAACCTGCTGCTTGACCCGCTGTTTATCTTTGTGTTTGGCTTTGGTGTGCAGGGGGCTGCGATTGCAACTGTGATTTCCCAGACACTTTCCGCAGTGTTCGTTCTGTATTTCCTGACCCGGAAATCGGAACTGAAAGTGCGCTTTGTGCGGAAAAATGAAATTTCTGAGTGTGCAGGCTATGCGAAAAATATTGTCAGCCTCGGTACCGCGGGATTTATCATGCAGCTGACCAACAGCCTTGTCACGATCTGCTGCAACAACGTACTCTCTGTGACCGGCGGTGATATTTACATCTCTGTTATGACGATCGTATCGAGCGTGCGTCAGCTCGTCGAGACACCGATCTATGCAATGAATGAGGGAACTTCTCCGATTTTGAGCTATAATTACGGTGCACGCCGTCCGGCCCGCGTGCGCAAGGCGATGTGTGTCATGAGTGCGATGATCCTCGGCTATACCGCAGTGATGTGGAGCGTGATTGTTCTGGCGCCGCATGCGCTGATCGGTATTTTCAGTTCGGATGCGGTACTGACCGCAGATGCGGTTCCGGCTCTGAAGCAGTACTTTGCAGCATTCATTTTCATGGATCTGCAGTACATTGGACAGACCGTATTCAAATCTCTGAATAAAAAGAAGCAGGCGATCTTTTTCTCCCTGCTCCGAAAAGTCTTCATTGTTGTACCGCTCACCTATCTGATGCCGTACGTACTCCACATGGGAACGGACGGTGTATTCCTTGCCGAACCGGTATCAAACGTAATCGGCGGAAGTCTCTGCTTTATCACCATGCTGATTCTGGTTCTGCCGGAACTGAAGCGAATGGAGCAGCAGAAGTAATGTTTTTGAAAAGTTTCTGAAAAAAGGACAGGAAGATCTTTACCGAAACGGTTTTGGCAGATATCTTCCTGTTTTTTATTGCCATACATACAATATGATGCCTCGGACAATCTGATGCGCATTGGAGTCCCGGCGCTCCGCATTCTGTCGGTGCCTATCTGCTTTCGATTCCAGGTCTGATCTATCAGGCGGCGCTGCAGGGACTTTCCCTTGGAAAAGAAAGTATGTACATATCCATGACACGCCAGGCGATTCTGCCGCTGGTGTTTGCATTTCTTCTCAAAGGATTTGGAAACCTGAATCTGATATGGGGCGCCTTTGTCCTGGCTGAGCTCTGCGGCATCCCGCTTGCAGCAGCTCTCTGGAAACGGAAAGGGGAAAAGCAGATTCAGTTTTAAGTATAGAAAAGAAAAACAAAAAGGCTGTTCTTTGCGAAAGGCAGCCTTTTTTGCATACCATAAGATAAGAATACACAGGGGCTTATGGATGAAAGAGCAGGAAAATCTGACAGGAAAAGGAATTACAGCCGCCGTGCTGGATACAGGGATTTTTCCCCATATGGATTTTGACGGCCGGATTGTAGCCTTCCGGGATCTTGTGTACGGGCGGGAGACGCCTTACGATGACAATGGACACGGAACGCATGTCTGTGGTATCCTTGGCGGAAGTGGAAGAGCGTCCGGCGGAAAATACCAGGGTGCGGCACCGGGATGCCGGTTTGTCGTAGTGAAGATTCTGGACCGAAGGGGAAATGGAAGAAAGCAGGATATCCTCGCGGCGATTGACTGGGTGTGCAAAGAGCGAATAAGACTTAATATCCGCATTTTAAATATTTCAGTGGGAACAACAGAGCAGGAAAAAACGGTGGATGATCTGCTAGTACAGGCGGTGGAGCGCGCCTGGGATGACGGGATCACTGTTGTGACAGCGGCCGGAAATCTGGGGCCCGCTCCGGGCAGTATTACGGCGCCGGGGAGCAGCAGAAAAGTGATCACCGTGGGAGCGGGCGATCTGCTGGAGCCAAGAAGAGGAATCTCCGGATGCGGCCCGACACGGGACTGCGTCTGCAAACCGGATCTTGTCGCGCCTGGAAAACGTCTCATTTCCTGCGCGCCTGGAAGAAGCAGGAAGGAATATGTGGTGAAGAGCGGCACCTCGATGGCGGCACCGCGGGTGTCCGGAGCCGTGGCTTTGGCACTTGAACGGGTTCCGGATCTTACAAATGTCCAGGCGAAAATGCTGCTTTGCGAATCGGCGAGAGACCTTGGCCTTCCGCGCAACCGTCAGGGGCATGGGATGCTTCAAACAGACCGTTTTCTGTCTCTTCTGTGAGACACTGTGCGGCAGCATAAAAAAAGAAAAATGAAGGAAAACACCTCTCATCCTGCAAAAATTGTGTGAATTTATGGGAAAATGCCAAAAAATCAGGCGAATTTTGACTTGACAAGCTATAGGATACTTTATACAATAAACGGGAATAGAAAAAGGAGGCCTACTATGGAAAAAATTCAGATGACCACTCCTCTGGTAGAGATGGATGGAGATGAGATGACCAGAATTCTCTGGAAAATGATCAAAGATGAGCTGCTTCTCCCGTTTATTGACCTGAAAACGGAATATTACGATCTGGGACTGGAACACAGAAACGAGACGAACGATCAGGTAACCGTAGATTCCGCAAACGCTACCAAGAAATACGGTGTAGCAGTCAAATGTGCCACCATTACGCCGAATGCAGCGCGTATGACCGAGTACAATCTGAAAGAAATGTGGAAGAGCCCGAACGGAACGATCCGTGCCATGCTCGACGGAACCGTTTTCCGTACCCCGATTGTCGTAAAAGGCATCGAGCCGTGCGTGCGCAACTGGAAAAAACCGATCACGATTGCCCGTCATGCATACGGAGATGTCTATAAAAATGCAGAAATGCGCATTCCGGGACCGGGAAAAGCAGAGCTGGTTTATACGGCTGAGGACGGCACCGAGACAAGAGAGCTGATCCACAACTTCACCGGCGCCGGTGTCATTCAGGGCATGCACAATCTGGATAACTCCATAGAAAGCTTCGCGAGAAGCTGTTTCGAGTACGCACTGTCCACGAAACAGGATCTGTGGTTTGCAAGCAAGGATACGATTTCCAAGAAGTATGATCACCGCTTCAAGGATATCTTCCAGGAGATCTTCGATGCAGAGTACAAAGAGAAATTTGCAGAAGCAGGCATTACCTACTTCTACACTCTGATCGATGACGCCGTTGCCCGCATCATGAAAGCAGAGGGCGGCTTTATCTGGGCCTGCAAGAACTACGACGGCGATGTCATGAGCGACATGGTATCCTCCGCCTTCGGTTCCCTTGCGATGATGACTTCTGTTCTCGTATCCCCGCACGGATATTACGAGTACGAGGCTGCGCACGGAACCGTACAGCGCCACTATTACCGTCACTTAAAAGGTGAGGAGACATCCACCAACTCCGTGGCCACCATTTTTGCATGGACCGGCGCACTCAGAAAACGCGGGGAAATGGATGGAAACGCAGAACTTTCCGCATTTGCAGACCGTCTGGAAAAAGCAACGATCGCAACGATCGAGAGCGGAAAAATGACAAAAGACCTTGCGCTGATCACCACCATGGAAAATCCGACCGTATTAAACAGCCGTGATTTCATCCTGGCCATCCGCGAGGAGCTGGAGAAATAATTAAACGAAGCAAAAAAGAAAGCCGATCCGGCATTCCCGCAAAAAGGGATGCGCCGGACCGGCTTTTTCTGTTTTGAATTTTCCGGGGAAAACCAGGCCTATTCGGCAAGCTCTTCCCATTTTTCATACAGCTCTTCGAGTTCCGCGGCAATCTCTGCTTTCTCTTTGCTTAATTTCACACACTCTGCCACATTCGTTGCGACTTCCGGTTTCGACATTTCCTCATCAATTTCCGAATCGCGTGTCTCAAGCTCTTCAATTCGTTTCTCCGTCTTTTTCAGCTCGTTTTCTTTCTTGCGGAGACGTGCCTGTTCTTCTTTCTGCGCTTTCCAGTCCAGCTTTGTGGAGGAGGCTTCGGAAGGAGCCGCTGTTTCTTCCGGAGCGGCGGCATCGGCAGCAGGAGCATAGATGCGGGTCAGCTCTTCTTTTTTCTCCAGATAGTAATCGTAATTTCCGATATAGTTGACGAGTGTTTGTCCCGTCAGCTCCAGAATCCGGGTTGCAGTCTGATTGATAAAGTAACGGTCGTGGGAAACGTACAGTACCGTTCCAGTGTAATCCTTCAGCGCGTTTTCCAGAATCTCCTTTGATACGATATCGAGGTGGTTGGTCGGCTCGTCGAGGATCAGGAAGTTGGCGTTCGAGAGCATCAGCTTGGCAAGGGAAATTCGTCCGCGCTCACCGCCGCTCAAGGTATGAATCGGTTGGAAGACATCGTCGTTTGTAAACAGGAAGGCGGCCAGCACATTTCGGATTTCGGTGTTTGTCAGATACGGATACGCGTCGGAAATCTCCTGGAAAATGGTCTTTTCCATGTGGAGCACCTGATGCTCCTGATCGTAGTAACCGATCTGTACACGGCTTCCAAGTGTAAAAGAGCCGGCATCCGGGCGGATGACTTCGTTTAAGATCTTTAAGATCGTCGTTTTTCCCGTTCCGTTGTTTCCGATGATTGCGACGCGCTCCCCGCGCTTGATTTCGAAATTCAGATCCTGGAAAAGCGTCTGTCCCGGGAAGGCTTTGGAGAGGTGCTCGACGGTCAGCACATCGTTTCCGCTTGTGATGCGCGGTTCCAGACGGATCCGCATATCGGAGCGTACTTCGGTCGGCTTTTCCAGCACATCCATTTTGTCCAGCATTTTTTCACGGCTCTCGGCGCGTTTGATGGATTTCTCGCGGTTGAAAGATTTCAGCTTTGCAATGACTTCTTCCTGATGGTGGATTTCCTGCTGCTGGTTGACCCAGGCATGGTAAGCGGCTTCACGGAGCATTGCTTTTTTTTGACTGTAGGCGGTATAGTTTCCCTCAAAAGTTGTTACTTTTTTATTGTCCACTTCAACGACTTTTGTGACAACGCGGTCGAGAAAGTAACGGTCATGGGAGACGATCAGGACGGCTCCGCTGTAATTTAAAAGATACGTTTCGAGCCAGGAGATCGAGTCCATATCGAGGTGGTTGGTCGGCTCGTCGAGCAGAATGATGTCCGGTTTGGTGAGCAGCAGTTTACCAAGTGCCACGCGGGTCTTCTGACCGCCGGAGAGGGAGTCCACCTGTTTTTCAAAATCGCTCTCGGAAAAGCCAAGACCTTTTAAAACACCGACGACTTCACTGCGGTACGCGTATCCGTTTTCCAGTTCAAAGGTATGGGAGAGGCGGGTGTAGGTGGAAAGAAGTTCATCCAGCTCTGCACCGGATTTTGTATTCATATCACTTTCCATCTGACGGAGGCGTTCCTCCATATCGATCAGATTCTGTTTCGCGGTCAGCACTTCCTGGTAAATGGAAAGGTGTCCGGTCAGATCCTGATGCTGGGCGAGATAGCCCATCGTCTTTCCTTTGGAGAGGATGACCTCTCCCTCATCGGCCCTCATTTCGCCGATGATGATTTTTAACAGCGTCGATTTTCCGGCACCGTTGATGCCGACCAGTGCGGTTTTTTCGCGTTCTTCTATATGAAAAGATGCATTTTTGATAATTTCCGTTGTCCCGAATGCTTTCGAGATATTCTGACATGCAAGAATCATGTGGTTCCTCCAGATAACATATTTCTGTATTTTGACATAATACACCATCCTTATTATAGAGAGTAATACACAAAATTTCAAGAAATCTTTGACAATTTTCTATCAACCATATATAATATGAATATATGCAGGTGTAAATAAGGAGGAATTTATCTTGGAAGAAAAAGGAATTTCGCGGGCAGTTATCAAAAGACTTCCTAGATATTATCGTTACCTGGGCGAATTGCTGGAGGACGGAGTAGAACGGATCTCTTCCGGTGAGCTGAGCGAGCGGATGAAAGTGACAGCTTCCCAGATTCGCCAGGATTTAAATAATTTCGGCGGCTTCGGCCAGCAGGGGTATGGTTATAACGTGCGGTATCTGTACAGCGAGATTGGAAAAATTTTAGGTCTGGACAGAGTCCACAATATGATTTTTGTCGGAGCCGGAAATCTGGGACAGGCGCTTGCTAATTATGCGGCCTTTGAAAGAAGCGGATTCAAAACGGTCGGTATTTTTGACGTCAACCCGGTATTAAAAGGAATCTCCGTGCGCGGAATTGAAATCCGCATGGCGGACGAGCTTCCGGAATTTATCAAGGAACACCATGTAGAGATTGCGGCTTTGACACTGCCAAAAGCAAAAGCGGTAGAGATGGCAGAGATTCTCGTGGACAACGGTGTAAAAGCAATCTGGAATTTTGCACATACCGATCTAAACTTAAAACTTCCGAAAGATGTGATCGTCGAGAACGTCCATCTTTCCGAAAGTCTGATGCGTCTCTCCTACAATCTGACCAGATATGAGGCGGAGCATCCAAAGAACAATTAAGAAACCAAAACAAAAGCAGGAGAGTCTTCGGGAAACCGGAGACTTTTTCTGTTCACTTTCCGGATAAGGCAGGAAAAGGAGGAAAAGCGATGAAACGGATTCTTACAGCAGCACAGATGAAGCAGGCAGACCGCAATACGATCGAAACCATGGGGGTACCGTCCCTGGTACTGATGGAGCGCGCAGCGCTGTCCTGCGTGGAGGAGCTTCAAAATGGAACATGGGATACAGGAAAAGTCCTTGCTGTGTGCGGTCCCGGAAATAATGGAGGGGACGGTGCGGCAATTGCACGGATTTTAAAGACGAAAGGGGTGGATGCGGAACTGTTCTGTCTTGGAAATCCGGAAAAATACAGTGAAGGCATGAGAGCACAGAAGAAAATTGCGGAAAATTATGGGGTCCGTGAGGTTAAGAATCCGGATTTCCGGGAATATACTGTTATCATAGATGCCATCTTTGGAATTGGCGTATCCCGTCCGCTGGCAGGGGAGTACCGGAGGGCAGTGGAAGCAATCTGCGCAAGCGGTGTTCCTGTTCTTGCCGTGGACATCCCTTCGGGGATCCACACGGATACCGGAGAGGTCCTTGATGCGGCGGTGAAAGCCAGAGCCACGGTGACATTTGCCTGTGCAAAGCCAGGGCTTCTCTTTGATCCCGGAAAACGATATGCCGGAGAGGTCCTGGTCCGTGATATCGGAATCGGCTTTGATGCAGGAGAAGAGGAGACGCCCTGGTACGGTTCAGTGGAAAAAGAAGATCTGGACCGGTTTCTTACCCGCACGCCGATGGGAAATAAGGGAACCTTCGGAAAGGTGCTGGTACTTGCCGGTTCCGGTGCCATGTGCGGAGCCGCTGTTTTGTGTGCCAGGGCAGTCCTTGCATCCGGTGCCGGCATGGTAAAGGTTGTGACAGAGGAAAGAAACCGTACGCCGCTTTTCTGTGCCCTGCCGGAAGCAATGGCGGATTTCTGGAAGGAGGATGAGCCGCTTCCGGAAGAAGCCCTGCTGCAGGATCTCGCCTGGGCGGACGCTGTTGTTGCGGGACCGGGACTTTCCAAAAGCCGGACGGCAAAAGAACTGCTCGTTTTTACGGTGCAGCACACAGAAGTTCCTCTTGTTCTGGATGCAGATGCGCTGAACCTGATTGCAGAAGATGCAGAGATTCTTTCGGGCTGCCGGGCAGAAAAAATTTTAACGCCTCATGTAGGAGAGCTTGCACGGCTGCTGCACATGACCATTGCAGAATGCCAGCGTGACCCGGCAGGAAGCGCCGGAAGGGCAGCCGAAAAATACCAGGCCTGCTGTGTACGAAAGGATTCCGTAACCGTGACAGCAGAGGAAGGGCGTGAGCAGTATTACATAAACACAAGCGGAAGCAGTGCGCTTGCGACGGCGGGAAGCGGCGATGTGCTCGCGGGAATCACAGGCGCCTTTGCAGCAAAACGTCAGTGTGAAAAAAACGAGAAAAAAATCAGCCTTGCCAAAACAGCGGCACTGGCGGCATATGCGCATGGAAAGGCGGGAGAGGCTGCGGAAGAAAAAAGCAGTGCTTCCTATGTAACAGCATCCGAGATTATCAGAGGATTGCAGTCAATCTGAGCAAAGCAGATCAGAATCACGGGTTCCCAAAAGGACTCCGGGCGGACTTTTTTGAAGCGCCGGATGAAATTTGTGAATACCTCCGGAAAAACAGGCAATATTAAATACATGGAAACGATTTTAAAAGGCGTAAAACGCCGGATCGTTATCGTATGGGAAAGCAAAACGGAAAGAATCGGAGAGTGAGCACAAGTGGTAATCAAGCGTGGCGATGTATATTATGCCGACCTGCGGCCCGTTGTGGGAAGTGAGCAGGGCGGTGTCCGTCCGGTGCTGATCATTCAGAATGACATCGGCAACCGGCACAGTCCGACGGTGATCTGTGCGGCGATTACATCGAGGATGAATAAGGCGAAGCTGCCGACGCACATTGAGATCGAAGCGTCCGCCTATGGGATTGTACGGGATTCTGTTATTTTACTGGAACAGCTTCGGACGATCGATAAGAGAAGGCTGAAAGATAAAATCTGTCATCTGACGCCGGAACAGCTGGCCCTTGTGAACGAAGCACTGAAAATCAGCCTAGATCTGCCTACATAAGGGGTATTTTTGGCGCGGTTCACGGTTGACGAATGAGAAAGATCGTGCTATATTCTATATTATATGGGCTTCTGCCGTTTTTCGGGGAAACCTTTTTACAGAAAAGTAATACTTTAAATAAAGGAGACAAAAGAGGTATGTCAGGACATTCAAAATTTGCCAATATTAAGCATAAGAAAGAAAAAAACGACGCAAAAAAAGGTAAAATCTTTACCATCATCGGCCGTGAGATCGTAATCGCTGTCAAAGAGGGCGGACCGGATCCGGCAAACAACAGCAAGCTGCGTGACGTTATCGCAAAAGCAAAAGCAAACAACATGCCGAACGATACCATCGACCGCGGTATTAAAAAAGCTGCCGGAGATGCAAACGCAGACAACTACGAGCGTATCACCTACGAAGGTTATGGCCCGAATGGTATCGCGATCATCGTAGAGACTCTGACCGACAACAAGAACCGTACCGCAGCAAACGTAAGAAGCGCTTTCACCAAAGGAAACGGAAGCGTTGGAACACCGGGATGCGTATCCTACATGTTCGACAAAAAAGGCCAGATCATCATCGACAAAGAAGAGTGCGAAATGGATGCTGACGATCTGATGATGCTTGCTCTGGATGCAGGCGCAGAAGACTTCGCAGACGAAGAGGACAGCTACGAAATCATCACCGATCCGGATGACTTCTCCGCAGTACGTGAGGCTCTGGAGAAAGACGGTATCGCCATGGCAGAGGCAGACGTTACCATGATCCCACAGACCTACGTAGAGCTGACCGATCCGCAGGCATTAAAAGACCTGAACCGTACCCTGGATCTGCTGGATGACGACGACGACGTACAGTACGTATATACCAACCTGGACGAGTAATTTCACTGGAAATTACATAGAATCATAAGAATCTGCGCATACTGATGAAGCTATTTTGGAATAGCAGAAAAGAGGAAATCCGTATGGCAGAATCACAGAAAAACCAGACAGAAAAAGAAAATATTGTAGAACTGAAGACCAACATTTATCTGCTGTCCATCATCGGCGAGGTGGAGGGGCATGAATCACTCGGCGAGCGCACGAAAGCGACGCGCTATGAGCACATTCTCCCTGCTCTTGCCCGTGCCGAGGAGGACAAAAGTATTGATGGTCTTCTGATTCTCCTGAATACCGTAGGCGGAGATGTGGAGGCCGGTCTTGCAATTGCAGAGATGATTGCGTCCATGCGAAAGCCTGCGGTATCGCTCGTTTTAGGGGGTGGTCATTCGATCGGTGTCCCGCTCGCCGTTGCAGCAGACTATTCGCTGATCGTGCCGAGTGCCACCATGGTCATTCACCCGGTGCGTACAAACGGCATGTTCATCGGTGTTGCACAGACGTACCGTAATATGGAAAAGACGCAGGATCGGATCACAGGTTTTGTATCGGCCCATTCTAAAATCACCAAGGAACGGCTCGAGGAGCTGATGCTCGATACGAAAATGCTGGTCAAGGATGTCGGAACAATGCTGGACGGCCCGCAGGCAGTGGAAGAAGGCCTGATCGACGAGGTCGGCGGCATTGCCCGCGCGCTCGAAAAGCTGAATGAGCTGATGAAAAAGGCAGCAGGGACAGAAAATTGACTTCACGGCGCGGCTTGTGTTTCAGGGGATTTTGTGTTAGAATGAGTTCGCTGTGAAAATTCGAACGGAAGTTTTGGCCGGACTTTCACAAAAGAGAAAAATAAGGGAACAGGATAAAAAAATGACAGTAATAGAAGCTTTATTTCTGGGCCTGATCCAGGGAATCACGGAATTCCTGCCGATCAGCAGCTCCGCACATCTGATTATCTTCCGTCACTTTATGAAGATCGAAGATACGCAGACGGTGTTTTTCAATGTGCTTTTGCACTTTGGCTCCATGATTGCAATTCTGCTCACATTTTCGAAGGAATGGAAACGTCTCTTCCTCGCGCTGTGCGGAATCATAATCGATCTGTTTCATAATTTAAAGGAACACTTTTCCAGTCAGCATCAGGAGAGAAAGCAGTACCGGAAGGTACTCGGCAGCAACTACCGTATGCTTGCTTTCCTGCTGATTCTGACCACCATCCCGACTGCTGTAATCGGCGGCATGATTCAGAGCCTTGTCACACTGACCTCCTCGAATCTGCTGGCACCTGGCGTTGGTCTGTATCTGACGGCGATTCTGCTTGTGGTGGCAGATATGCTTCCGGAGGGAGAAAAAACGCAGAAAAATTTGAAGCCGAAAGATGCACTGATTGCCGGATTCTTCCAAGGCTTTTCCACGATTCCGGGTCTTTCCCGTCTTGGTTCGACTATTTCTGCGTGTGTGATCGGCGGCATGACCCGTTCGTACGCTGTGAAATACTCTCTGATTGTGAGTGTTCCGGCGATTATCGGGGCAACGATCGTTGAAATTGCGACCATGGGAAAAAATAAAATTGTTTTTCATCCGGTATATCTGGTCGGCGTTTTCATGGCGGCACTTGCCGGTTACTTTACGATCCGCATTCTGATGCGTGTGGTGAAAAAACGGAAACTGAAATATTTTGCTTTGTACTGTCTTCTTGTCGGGACATTCTCCATTGCAGGATATTTTCTGCTGTAATACGAGAAAGGGGAGAAGTTCTGCATGGCAAATACAACAAAGGGAAGCGGGAAGACAAAGAAAAAAACTTCTGCTTCCGGAACAGCAAAAAAGAAACAGACCCAAACAACGGCCAGAAAAACAACGGCGAAAAAGAGCAGTACCGCAAAACGTACCTCCGGCACAAGGAAAAACACAGTCCGTGAGCCGATGGACGAGGGAGTGCGCGCAGAAATTATTCTGCTTTCCGTGCTTGCTGTTTCGATTCTGCTGATGCTCAGTAATTTCGGTATGGGCGGCGTGATCGGACAGGCTGTCTGCGACTTCTTTTTCGGCCTTTTCGGCGTGACAGAGTGGGCAGCACCGGTTCTGATCTTCTTTGGAACAGCATTTTACATAGCAAACAGACAGAACTTTTTAATTGTGCGGAAAACCGGGGGAGCGATCAGCTGCTTCGTCTTTTTCTGCGCTTTTATGCAGCTTCTGGCGTCCGGCTATACGAGAGATACGACATTTCTGGATTACTATTTTGACAGCGCCTACGATCATCTCGGCGGAGGAATCTTAGGAGGGTCTGTCGTGAAAATTCTCGGCATGGGATTCGGCCAGATCGGTGCGTGGGTGATTATTGTGATCGCCATCGTGATTTCCGTGATCGTGATGACGCAGAAGCCGATTCTCGCGCCGATCCATGAAAAGACGAATGACCACCGCCGGATGGCGGAGGAGCGCCGCCAGGAGCGTCTGGCGCGCCAAGCTGCGATGGAGGAAGAGGAAGGAAAAGAGCTGATTCTTGAGCCAGTGGAGGAACCGAAAAAAGCCGGGAAGAAAAAGAAATCCCGCCTTCTTTCTCATGTGGAATCGAAGGCTGATTTAAACGAAAACGACGATACCCATCAGATGGAGACGCCGGAGCTTTCGATTCACCGTGGTTCTGTGCCGGCTGAAGAGCCGGAAAAGACAGGACCGGAGATGACACGGCAAGCTGCAGAAGAGGCGAAAAAAGAGAAAACGTCTGCGGATCATACGAGAAATCCGCGGTCTTCCTGTGAAGAGATCGAGGCGGATATAGACGGCATTCGTCAGGAAATCGGGAAAAAAGCAGAGGAAAAGCGGCCGGAGTACAAAACACCGCCGATGAATCTTCTGAAAAAAGGGATGCGCGGTGCCATGGGCGATTCCGATGCGCATTTGCGGGAAGTAGCGCGGAAACTGGAGGAGACGCTGGACAGCTTCGGTGTCAAAGTTACAGTCAATAACGTAAGCTGCGGACCGACCGTCACACGGTATGAGCTGATGCCGGAACAGGGCGTGAAAGTAAGCCGGATTGTCGGATTGACCGACGATATCAAGCTGAGTCTTGCAGCAGCAGATGTCCGCATTGAGGCACCGATCCCGGGAAAATCCGCAGTCGGAATCGAGGTTCCAAATAAGACGAACACGGCCGTGATGCTGCGTGATCTTCTTGAAACACCGGAGTTTAAGAACTTTTCTTCGAATCTGGCCTTTGCTGTCGGAAAAGACATCGCCGGTCAGCCGGTCATCGCAGATATCGCGAAAATGCCTCATCTTCTGATCGCCGGTGCGACCGGTTCCGGTAAATCGGTCTGCATCAACACACTGATTATGAGTATTATTTATAAGGCAAAACCGGAAGACGTCAAACTGATCATGATCGACCCGAAGGTCGTTGAGCTTTCTGTTTATAACGGCATTCCGCACCTTTTTGTTCCTGTTGTCACAGACCCGAAAAAGGCTTCCGGAGCTCTGAACTGGGCGGTTGCGGAGATGACAGACCGTTATAACAAATTTGCGGAATTCAACGTGCGCGATATGAAAGGCTACAATGCAAAAGTTGCCGAGCTGCCGCCGGATGAAAACGGCAAAAAACCGGAAAAACTGCCGCAGATCGTCATTATCGTGGATGAGCTTGCCGACCTGATGATGGTTGCGCCGGGAGAAGTGGAGGATGCGATCTGCCGTCTGGCACAGCTTGCCCGTGCGGCCGGCATCCATCTGATTATTGCAACACAGAGACCTTCCGTCAATGTCATCACTGGTCTTATCAAGGCAAATATGCCGTCCCGTATTGCATTCTCGGTTTCTTCCAGCGTAGATTCCCGTACGATCCTCGACATGGGAGGTGCGGAAAAACTGCTTGGAAAAGGCGATATGCTCTACAAGCCGCAGGATTACCAGAAACCGGCCCGTCTGCAGGGATCCTTTGTTTCGGATAAAGAGGTCAGCGATGTCGTTGCCTACTTAAAAGATCACTACGGCGAGAACGCTTATGATCCGGATATCGAAAAACGGATTCACACCGTAAGCCTGGATGGCGGTTCTGCCGCAGGCGGCGGAGATAACCGCGATAATTACTTCGTGGAAGCCGGAAAATTTATCATCGAAAAAGATAAGGCATCGATCGGCATGCTCCAGAGAGTGCTGAAAATCGGTTTCAACCGCGCGGCCAGAATCATGGACCAGCTCGCGGATGCCGGTGTCGTAGGACCGGAGGAAGGAACCAAGCCGAGAAAAGTTCTGATGTCCATGGAACAGTTCGAAAATTATCTGGAGGAACACGGATGATGGGAAAAGATGTTGTCCGTTGTTTACAAATAACCGGAAACGTGATAAAGTATTAACATAAAATGCGCGAAAATCCAAGTCGTGCTTTTGTTAAAATATTTCTAACAAGATTAGGAGGATATTATGTACAAGATTCAAGAAGCGGAAATGCTCGCGAATAATATCTACCGTATGGTAGTAGAAGCACCGCGAGTAGCACAGCACTGCCTCCCTGGACAGTTTGTTATTGTCAAGGCAGATGAAGAAGGAGAAAGAATTCCTCTGACCATTTGTGATTACGATAGAGAAGCAGGAACTATCACCATCGTATTCATGCCGATCGGAGAATCTACCAAAAAAATGAAAGATCTCAAAGCGGGAGATGCTTTCATGGATTTCGTAGGACCTCTGGGGCAGCCGTCCGAGTTCTGCAGCGAAGATATCGAAGAACTGAAGAAAAAACGGATCGTATTCGTAGCCGGCGGTGTTGGAACTGCACCGGTTTACCCGCAGTTAAAATGGCTGCATGAGCATGGAATCACTGCTGACGCCATTGTCGGAGCAAAGACAAAAGATCTCGTTATTCTCGAGAAAGAAATGTCTGCTGTCAGCAATCTGTACATAACCACAGACGATGGTTCTTACGTAAGAAAAGGTATGGGTACCGATGTACTCCGCGACCTTGTACAGAACCAGGGCAAACAGTATGATGTCTGTGTTGCCATCGGACCGATGATCATGATGAAATTCGTATGTCTTCTGACAAAAGAACTGAACATCCCGACCGTTGTAAGCATGAACCCGATCATGGTAGACGGAACCGGTATGTGCGGTGCCTGTCGTCTAATGGTAGGCAATGAAGTAAAATTTGCCTGCGTAGACGGACCGGAGTTTGACGGTCATCTGGTAGACTTCGACCTGGCTATGAAACGTCAGCAGATGTATAAGACAGAAGAGGGAAGAGCTCTCTTAAGATACCAGGAAGGCGCAACCCATCACGGTGGATGCGGCCAGTGCGGAGGTGACAAATAATGGCAAAGGGATTAAACAGAGTACCGGTACGTGAGCAGGAGCCGAAGGTACGTGCCACAAATTTTGACGAGGTATGTCTTGGATACAACAAAGACGAAGCAGTAGAAGAAGCACAGCGCTGCCTGGGCTGTAAAAATGCAAAATGTATCACAGGATGCCCGGTTAATATCAACATTCCGGCATTCATTGCACAGGTAAAAGAGGGAAACTTCGAGGAAGCATACAAAATTATCGGTGAGTCCAGTGCACTCCCGGCAGTCTGCGGCCGTGTATGTCCGCAGGAGAGCCAGTGCGAGGGCAAATGTGTCCGCGGAATCAAAGGCGACGCTGTTTCCATCGGCAAACTGGAGCGTTTCGTTGCTGACTGGGCAAAAGAAAACGGTATCAAACCGGTTCCGGCAGCAGAGAAAAACGGCCACAAGATCGCGGTTATCGGTTCCGGCCCTGCAGGTCTTACCTGCGCAGGAGACCTTGCAAAACTTGGCTACGATGTAACCATCTTCGAGGCACTTCACAAAGCCGGCGGTGTATTAAGTTACGGTATTCCGGAGTTCCGTCTTCCGAAAGACAAAGTAGTTGCCGCTGAAATCGAGAACGTAAAATCTCTCGGTGTTAAAATTGAGACCAACGTTATCATCGGAAAATCCGTTACCATCGACGAGCTGTTAAAAGACGAAGGATTTGAAGCAGTCTTCATCGGTTCCGGTGCAGGCCTTCCGATGTTCATGGGAATCCCGGGTGAGAACGCAAACGGCGTATTCTCCGCAAACGAGTTCCTGACCAGAAACAACCTGATGAAAGCATTCCGCGATGATTACGATACCCCGATCGCACACGGCAAGAAAGTTGCTGTAGTCGGCGGCGGCAACGTAGCTATGGACGCTGCAAGAACCGCACTTCGTCTCGGCGCAGAGGTACACGTTATTTACCGTCGTTCTGAGGCAGAGCTTCCGGCCCGTGCAGAGGAAGTTCATCATGCAAAAGAGGAAGGTATCATCTTCGACCTTCTGACCAACCCGGTAGAAATTCTGACCGACGACAAAGACTGGGTAACCGGTATCCGCTGCATCCGTATGGAACTTGGCGAGCCGGACGCTTCCGGAAGAAGAAGACCGGTTGAGATTCCAGGATCTGAGTTCGAAATTGAAGTAGACGAAGTTATCATGTCTCTTGGTACTTCCCCGAACCCGCTGATTTCTTCCACCACCTACGGTCTGGATGTCAACAGAAGAAAATGTATCGTAGCTGAGGAAGAAACCGGAAAGACCAGCAAAGAGGGCGTTTACGCCGGCGGTGACGCTGTAACAGGTGCAGCAACCGTTATCCTTGCTATGGGTGCCGGAAAAGCCGGAGCTAAAGGAATTGATGAGTATATCAAAAGCAAAAATGCATAAGGCATTGCTTTTCTAAACTAAAAGCCATATAGACGCGGACAAGAAGTGATCTATATGGCTTTTGGTGTTTTTGACAGATATCCGAAAGGGTTTTAAGATTACAGAATGAAAATTACAGTATTGACAGTAGGAAAAATCAAAGAAAAATATCTGCGGGATGCGATTGCCGAGTATTCGAAGCGCCTCAGCCGCTATGCAAAGCTGGAAATTATCGAGGTGGCGGATGAAAAGACACCGGACAACGCGAGTGAAACCGTAGAGACAAATATCAAAAACAAAGAAGCAGAGCGCCTTCTCAAATATATCCGGGATGACGCTTATCTGATTACATTGGAAATTAAGGGAAAACAGCTCACATCCGAGGAGCTGGCCCAGAAAATAGATACGCTCGGCGTGCAGGGAACGAGCCATATTATTTTTGTGATCGGTGGTTCCTTAGGGCTTGGCGAGGAAGTTCTGAAGCGTTCGAACTATGCGCTCAGTTTTTCGAAAATGACATTTCCGCATCAGTTGATGCGGGTTATTCTGCTGGAACAGATTTACCGGAGCTACCGCATTAACTGCGGGGAGCCATATCATAAATAGCTGCGAATAAGAGAGGTGTGATTGCGATGCGTGAAATGCGTTTAAAAAAGCGGGAGATTACAGATCCTGAAATTTTAAGAGAAATTCTGGAAAGCTGCGAGGTTGTGCGGATCGGGGCGATGGATGAGGAAGGCATGTTTATCGTGCCGATGAATTATGGATATGATGTCCGGGAAGAAGATGGAACTCTTCACGTCTGTCTGTACCTGCATGGGGCAAAAGAAGGGCGGAAGGCGGCTGCATTTGCAGCGGATCCGCGCGTGGCGGTGGAGATGGATTACAACCATGAAGTGATTACAGGTGACTATACGTGTGCGTATTCCTATGCGTACCGCAGTATCATGGGAAACGGAACCATCACGGAGGTGACAGATCCGGAGGTAAAGAAGAAAGGCCTGGAAAAAATCATGGCGCATATCGCACCGGAGGCGAAGATCGCTTTTCTGCCGGAGATGGTGGAGCGCGTTGCCGTATGGCGCATAGACATCGATATATTTACCGGCAAAGAGCGCAGACGAAAATAGAGTGTTCGAAGCTCCGCAGGCTGCAGACGGAAAAAGACAGCAGAAAGGACAGCAGAAATGATTAAAATTGATCTGATTACAGGCTTCCTTGGCTCAGGGAAGACGACTTTTTTGAAACAGTACGCAAAGTATCTGATGGCACAGGGAAAGAACATCGGCATCCTGGAGAATGATTTTGGGGCAGTCAATGTGGATATGCTGCTTCTGCAGGAACTGCGCGGCGATCAGTGCGAGCTGGAGATGATTTCCGGCGGATGCGACAAAGAGACACACCGCAGACGATTCCGCACGAAACTGATCTCGATGGGCATGAGCGGCTACGACCGCATTCTCGTGGAACCGTCGGGGATTTACGATGTGGATGAGTTCTTTGACACGCTGTATGACGAGCCGCTGAACCGCTGGTATGAGGCGGGAAGCGTCATCACGATTCTGGATGCCGGGCTCGATGAGAAGCTGTCGGAGGAAGAAGAGTATCTGCTGGCTTCCGAGGCGGCGAACGCTGGTAAAATCGTGCTGAGCAAAGTACAGAATGTTTCGGAGGAAAAGAAAGAAGAAACGATTGCCCATCTGAACCGCACGCTCGAGCAGGCAGGCTGCAGAAGACAGTTTTCTGATGCAGAAATTTTACAGAAAAACTGGGATGATCTGACAGAGGATGATTTCAAAATGCTCTCCGAATGCAATTACCGTTCGGAGGATTACCGGAAGCTGGATTTCGGCGAGCAGCAGACATTTGATTCGCTCTGCTTTCTGGAGCCGAAGATTACGGAAGAAGCGCTGAAAAAGGCAGCAGAAGCAATCTTTGCGGATTCATCATGCGGCAATGTATTCCGGATCAAAGGAATTGTAAAGACGGGCGAAACTGTGTGGAGCGAAATCAATGCGACGCGGGAACAGATGACATTCCAGGCAGTGCCGGAGAGCCAGGAAGTGCTGATTGTAATCGGCGCGGGGCTTTCGAAAGAGCGGATTAGTGGAATTCTCGGAATTAAGTAAAAAATGGAGCATGACGGAAAGGGGTATTTTCCATCATGCTCCTGCTGGTTTGGCTAAATAGCAGTTACTGTAAAATGCGCTGCCGTTCTGACAGTGTGGGGAACGGAATGATTTTGGAATCCCGTGCATCATCCGGTGTACAAAGAGCAGTCAACGGTTGCGGCTGATTTTCCATGGTCTGGAAGGAGAGAATGCCATCTTTCCATAAAACGACATCATCCGGTGAATGGACGGCAAAATAGCGGTGCAGCACATCGAAAAGAGAGGATGGAACTGCCGCAAGATCGTGCTCGGGATCGCTGGAATATAGAAAGATCCGGCTTCCCGGAAAACGACGGGAATGGATACCGGCAGAGGGAGCGGTAAAATCCGGGTTTTCGGTAAAATATAAGGATCTTTCTGCGGGTCCGGAAAACGGAATAGACAGCGTTGTGGAAACAACTGGCGCTTCTTCTGCAAGGGCTGGCTGCTTCTGAAATTTGCACAGGAATGGGATATTTTGAAAAAATGTATATTTCTTTCTCATAAGACTCACCTTTCAGCCGGAAAAGATCTGGCATTTGGCAGGGTGGATGTTATCGTTTACTTTAATTTTATCTTATCAGAAGTGCAGAAATAACAGGGTTAAACATTTGTAAAAAGCGTGTAAAACATCTTAAAGAGAAAGAAAAGAGAGGGGAAATCATATGGAACAGGAAGTAATGCAGGCCATTCGGGCAGAACTGGAAAGCAATATAGATGCAAAATACCGGGAATTTCACAGCTCTCTTGTTCCGGGACAGAACTGTCGGATTCTTGGTGTCCGCATTCCGGTTTCGCGACGGATTGCAAAAGCGACAGCAAGAGACCATTATGAAGTTTATACCGAACAGTTTAATCCGGAAGTCTACGAGGAGCTTCTGATCCGCGGAATGATGATCGGCTACGGAAAGCTGACCCGTGAAGAACAGACGGCAGAACTGGACCGCTTCGTGCCGATGATCAACAGCTGGGGAATCTGTGACAGCTCCTGTGCAACGTGCCATTTTATGAAGAAAGACCAGGAGTATTGGTATGGATATCTGCAGAAATGGCTGAAAAGCAGCCGGGAATATGAAATCCGGTTTGGTGTTGTGTGTCTGCTGGACTTTTTTATCAACGAAGCGTATATCGATGCTGTGCTGGAGGAGATGAAAAAGATTCATCACGATGGCTATTACGTAAAAATGGCCGTCGCCTGGGCAGTATCGATCTGTTATATTCATTTTCCGGAAAAAACACAGAAACTGCTGAAAGAAAACAGTCTCGATGACTGGACACATAACAAAACAATTCAGAAAATCAGAGAGTCGCTGCGGATCAGCAAAGAAGAAAAAGAGATGCTGAAAACCTGGAAGAGATAAAAAGAAAACCGTATCGCCGCGTTTTGAATATCGCAGCAATACGGTTTTCTTTCTCTTTTTTGAACTTATTCGTCCCATCCCTCAAAAAGCCGGATGTTGACGGCAATATTTCTTGCAATTTCACCTTCGCTTTTCCCGAGATCTGCCACATCCGATACCGGCGGAAAATCAGGTTCTTCTTCCGTCAGTTCCAGAGAGATCCAGTCATAGGCGGAGTGAATGGCATCTTCCAGCGCCTCGTCGAGGGTATCCCCTTTTGCATAGCAGCAGGCGAGATCTGGAAAATAACCTTCGTAGGTTCCCTGTTCGGTTTTATGAAAAACGGCTGGATAAGTAAATTTCATAGTGTTTCTTCCTTCTTCCTTTTCTTTTTCACGGAAATTCTTTTTTATCGTAGCACTTTTTCTCAAAAGATACAATGCCTAAAATACAATTGATCGTATTTGTAATCTATGCTAGAATGAAAAACAGATAATTGGAAAATACAAATGAAACCAAGGGAGGATTTCTCTTTGATAAAAGTAATTTTGTGGGACATCGACGGAACACTTCTGAATTTTAAGATGTCGGAACGATATGCAATTGAGTACTGTTTCAACAAGTTTCATATGGGAACCTGCACGGACGAAATGCTGCAGCGCTACAGCGTGATCAACCGCGGTTACTGGGAGCGGCTGGAGACGGGAGAGCTTACGAGAGAACAGGTGATGCTTGGACGATTCCATGAATTTTTTGAATCGGAAGGACTGCCGACGGATCAGGTAAAGGTATTCAATGATGAATATCAGATCCGCCTCGGCGATAAGGCTTTCTTCTGCGATCACGGAGATGAACTGGTAAAACGGCTGAAAGCTACCGTAAAACAGTATGCAGTAACAAATGGAACCACTGTTGCACAGGAGCGTAAACTCCGCTTTTCCGGGCTTGATCAGCTTCTGGACGGCGTTTTTATCTCGGAACAGGTCGGTGTGGACAAGCCGCAGAAGGCTTTTTTTGATGCGGTATGGAACGAAATCGGAAGTTATGCACCGGATGAGGTTGTGATCGTCGGCGACTCCCTCACAAGTGATATCCGCGGCGGAAAAAATGCAGGAATCCTGACCTGCTGGTACAACCCGGATCATCTTCCGAACAAAATTGAAGTTACACCGGACTGTACCATCGACAATCTTCAGGATATCCTTTCGTATCTGGATGAAAGCAGGTGATTTGCTAATGAGAACACGCGTATTACAGGAAAAAAATTACGCGGAGCGGATGCAGAATGGTGTGGAGCCGTACCTCGCCGCTCATGCAGAAGAATTTTACTGGGAAAGGGAGAGCGGTCATCCGATTCATGTTCTTCGTTACCGCGCATTCCGCCCGAGAGGTGTTGTTGTAATCTCACACGGTTTTACGGAAAATGCAGAGAAATATAAAGAGATCGTGTATTATTTTATCAAAGAGCATTTTCATGTTTATCTGCCGGAACACTGCGGCCACGGAAAGAGCTACCGTCTGGTGGATGATCCGTCGCTTGTTTATGTCGATTCCTACCATCGTTATGTAGAAGATCTGCTCTTTGTTGCACGAAAAGCAAAAGCAGAGGCATGCGGTCTTCCGCTCGTTCTCTATTCTCACTCGATGGGCGGCGGAATCGCAGCAGCAGCGGCCGCCAAAGCGCCGCATCTGTTCCGGAAAGTGGTCTTGAGTTCGCCGATGATCCGTCCGCTGACCGGAAAAGTGCCGTTCGCCGATGCAAAACGGATCGCAGCTTTTGCCTGTGCCACAGAACGAGGCACACAGTATGTGGTAGGACAGAAACCATACCAGGGAATCGAAAGCTTTAAACAAAGTTCGTCCCTCTCCCGTCCGCGCTTTCTCTATTACCAGCAGAAGCGGGAAAAAGAGCCGCTGTATCACCTAAATGCCGCTTCTTACGGATGGCTCCATGCCGCCGCACATCTGTACCGCGATCTGATGCGGAGCGGATGGAAACGGATCGAGGCTCCTGTCCTTTTATTTCAGGCGGAGAACGATCATCTTGTGTCCAACCGTGCCCAGGAGCGGATGATCCGGAAAATGGCAGAACGCCGTCCCGGCATGGCAAAAATGGTAAAAGTACCGGGCGCAAAGCATGAATTGTTTGGAACCAGAGGGCGCATGCTCCAGACGTACTGGAATATGGTATTTGCTTTTTTTGAAAAAGATCTGTAACAAAAGAGAAGGGATGACAAAATGACACAGACAGAAATCGAAGAATATATTACCCAGTTTCCTATCTATCAGTATGCATTTGTAAAACCGGAGGACATCGAATTCAATGACCGGGTCCGCCAGATCTGCAAAAAGGAGTGCTCCCGCTACGGAGCCTCCTGGTCCTGCCCGCCGGCGGTCGGCACTGTTGAAGTCTGTAAGGAGCGTTGCATGAACTACGATCACGTTCTGTTCTTCTCCAGCATCGCAGAAGTGGACAACATCATGGATATGGATGAGACATTAAAAACAAAATCGGAGCACGAAAAAATCACACGCGAAATCGAGCAGCATTTAAAAGACAAAACCCTGCTCACCTTCGCCCTTTCCTCCGATTCCTGCCAGCTCTGTGATAAATGTACCTACCCGAGAGGCGGCTGCCGCCATCTTGAACTGATGCATCCATGCATCGAGAGCCACGGCATCGTTGTTGCAAACCTGATTGAAAAAAACATGATGGATTATTACCTCGGCGAGCATATGGTCATATGGTTCAGCATGATTTTCTATAAAGAATCGTAATCTGTGATGTAATTTTCCATTCTTTCAAACGTATTTATAATAGAGGATTTCGCTGTAAGAAATTCAGAAAATACACAGGAGGGGGAATGAAGCATCTGCGGAGTCTGTTTCCGTCAGCGCTACGGCAGAGCCGGCGAAAAAAGCGACGCCGACCGAAACACCAACACCGACAGCGACTGAGACACCAACTCCAACGGCTGCTCCAACCGAAACGCCGACCCCTGAGCCAACCATAGAAGCTGCGGCGGAAGAAACCGTTGAAACGCAGGCAGCGGAAGAAACGCAGCCGGCAGTGACTGCTGAAGAACCACAGGTAACGGAAGCTCAGATGACGAGAGAAAATGCAGAAGCCCAGGGGTATGAACCCTGCAAAAAATGTTTTTAAAAAAGAGAAATGAAACCCCGCAGCCTGATCGGGCAGGAAACCCCAGCGGCTGTGGGGTATTTTTGTGCTTTTTTCTGCATAAAATAGCGATAGAACAAAAAGCAGACCCGCAAAGCGGAGGAGGTTTTGGATGCGAAAAAAGAAAAAGCAGAAAAAATCACTCCATCCGCCGGGCGGGGAGCTGCTTTCGGCGATGCAGGTTCCGTCAGATCTTGCTTTTGGCGAGCCGGTTGTGACGTTTTACGGCGGGAGAGAAGTGCAGATTGAAAATTTCCGCAGGATTCTGGAATATAATGCGTGCCGCCTCTGTGTGCTTACACAATATGGCAGGCTGCTCCTTGTGGGAGAGGGAATCCGGATTGTTTCGTATTCCGGGGAGGAGATGCGGGTGGAAGGGAGAATCGATCAGGCGACGTTTCAATAAGTGTAATGATTCCAATCATTCCAATGCTGAAAAGGGGGTGTGCGTTTGCAGAGGGGAAAGGTTTTCTGGAAAGGCAGTGTGCGGATTCGTGTGACGGGCCGTGAACCGGAGCGTTTTTTCAATCTGTGCGGGCACCATAACATCACACTGTGGGACGTGACAGAACATCAGGGCTGCTTTGAGATGAGCCTTCTGCCGGAAGATTTTTTCCGCCTCCTGCCGATCCGCCGCAAGAGCGGTGTGCGCATCCGAATACAGAAAAAACAGGGACTGCCTTTCTTTTACCGGCGAAGTTTAAAAAGAAAGGCATTTTTTATTGGTATTTTTCTCTGCCTGGCGGGACTTTACACGCTGTCGCAGTTCATCTGGAATATTCATGTGGAAGGAAATTACGCGAACAGTACGCAGACGATCTTAAACAGCCTTGACGCGGCCGGGATTCATCATGGAAGCTGGAAAAAACGTGTGGACTGCAGCCAGACCGCATCGTATTTGCGGGAGCAGTTTCCGAATCTGACCTGGGTGTCCGCAAAAATAGAAGGGACGCAGCTTGTCCTTGCGGTAAAAGAAAACGTAGACGGCTATGTGATCGAAGAAAAAGCAGATGATCCGCAGAATCTTGTGGCGAAAAAAGAAGGGACGGTCGTGCGTATTATCACACGGAACGGCATTCCGCAGGTGCTCCCCGGTGATACATGTCAAGCGGGAGACATTCTTGTAAAGGGCGAGATTCCGCTTGTGAATGACAGTGGGGAAACGTATGATTATTCTTATGTTCACGCAGACGCGGATATTGACCTTGAGACGACGTGGTACTATTATGATACCTTTCCGCTTTCCCATACGGTACGGACATATCAGAAAGCAGAGAAAAAAACGCCGGTATTCCAGATTTCTGCTTACCGATTTTTCCTTGGAAATCTGCTGCCGGAGAATTTTGTGGAGAGTTTGCGGAGCATGACCGGAACGGCGGATCAGAAAACAGAGAAAAGGGAAAATGGAGCAGACGAGGAAGTGTCCCTTCAGCAGCTTTATCTGACAGAAAACTTTGCCCTTCCGTTTTATTTCGGCTACCGTCAGAAATTTCCTTTTGAAGTTCAGAAAGAAACCTACTCAGAACACGAGGCAAAAGAAAAAGCCTCGCAGAATTATCAGAAATTCCACAGAAATTTATCAGAAAAAGGACTTCAAATATCGGAGAATCATGTTACAATAGAACTTAACGATACGTCATGTATCACAAAAGGGACACTTCGCGTGATAGAACGGGCCGTAGAAGCACAGCCCTGCGAAATGCAGAAGATGTCGGATGGAAAGGAAACAATGGTAGATGAACAGCAATAACAACATGATAGAACTGCAGATGGAACTGCCCATCGAACATGAAAAGAAAGTATTCGGCCAGTTTGATGAACACATCAAAATCCTGGAGAGATCCCTGGCGGTTACGCTGATCTCCCGGGACGGCGTTTTAAAAATTGTGGGCCCGGCATCGAATGCAGCGCGCGCAAAGGAATGTCTGACACAGCTTCTGGAGCTCTCACGCCGCGGAAATGATATCAACACACAGAACGTCAATTATGCAATCTCACTTGTTATGGAGGACAGCGGAAGCAGCCTTGCTGAAATCGACAGTGACTGCATCTGCCACACGGTCGCAGGCCGTCCGGTCAAACCGAAAACACTCGGTCAGAAAGCGTACGTGGATGCGATCCGGGAAAAGATGATCGTCTTCGGCGTCGGCCCTGCCGGAACCGGAAAAACGTACCTTGCGATGGCGATGGCGATCACGGCATTCCGAAACGATGAGGTAGGCCGTATTATCCTGACGCGTCCGGCGATTGAGGCGGGTGAAAAACTCGGTTTCCTGCCTGGCGACCTGCAGAGTAAAATTGACCCGTATCTGCGGCCGCTCTACGACGCGCTGTATCAGATCATGGGAGCAGAGAGCTTCCAGAAAAACATGGAAAAAGGCCTGATTGAGGTTGCGCCGCTCGCGTACATGCGAGGCCGTACGCTCGACAATGCGTTTATTATCCTTGATGAGGCACAGAATACGACACCGGCGCAGATGAAGATGTTCCTGACCCGTATCGGTTTCGGTTCCAAAGTCATTGTAACCGGAGATGCCTCTCAGAAGGACCTTCCTTCCGGTACACGCTCCGGCCTTGATGTGGCAATGCAGGTACTGAAAAAAGTAGACGGAATTTCCTTCTGCGAGCTGACGAGCAAGGACGTTGTCCGTCATCCGCTGGTGCAGAAGATTGTACAGGCTTACGATGAATATGAAAAGAAAGCAAAGCCGGAAAATCACAGCGGCAGAGCAAAAAGTACGACGAGAAAACGGAGGGAAAATAAATGACACTGACGTTTGAAAATGAACAGGATTTTGACCTTGGATTTGATCCGGAAGAGGTTGCAGCAGCGGTAATCAATGGTGTGCTGGATCAGGAAGCGTGCCCGTATGAGGCAGAAGTAGAACTGATTCTGACTGATCCGGAAAATATCCGCACCATGAACCGGGAACACAGAAACATTGACCGGGAGACAGACGTGCTTTCTTTCCCGATGGTAGATTATCCTTCTCCGGCTTCGTTCGATTTTCTGGAGACGGAAGAGGGAGATGACTGTTTTAACCCGGACAGCGGTGAGCTGATGCTGGGTGATATTGTGATTTCTGTTGCGCGCGCAAGAGCGCAGGCGGAGGAATACGGTCATTCTTTAAGACGCGAATTTGCTTTTCTTGTTGCACACAGTATGCTGCATCTTCTGGGTTATGATCATATGACACCGGAGGAAGCAGCCGTGATGGAGGCAAAGCAGGAAGAGGTGCTGCAGCGTCTCGGTATCACAAGAGACTGATTGAAAGAAGAAAAGGAGGGGTCTTTATCAAAAAGAGAGGGTTTTACACATTGGGGATTGCTCTGCTGGGAAGCATGATGCTGTTCGGATGCCGGAAAATTGGGGAAACGGCACCGGAAACTGCATCGGCAGGAACTTCTTATGTCTCAGAAGAGACAGCAGGGGAAAGCAAGACAGAAACGAAAGCTACGGAACCACCGGCCCCGACCGAAGATCCGGCACCGGAACCGCTGGTTCCGGAAGCGATTGAGCCGACACCCGCGGAGGATGCGCTGCCGGAAGGTATGGTGAAAAGTTATCTGACAGGAGAACCTGTCGCCGAAGTACAGGGAAGAAGGCGCCCGGTGGCGGTTATGCTGAGCAATATCATCAGCGCCTGCCCGCAGAGCGGTATCAGCCGTGCGGGAGTGATCTATGAAGCGCCGGTCGAAGGCGGCATTACGCGCCTGATGGGGCTGTTTGAAAACTATGATGATCTCGAAAAGATCGGATCGGTGCGGAGTTGCCGCGAATATTATGTGTATCTGGCAGCGGGATTTGACGCTCTGTATTACCACTATGGACAGGCGGCGTATGCGATTCCGCTGCTCGAATCGGATCACATAGACAATGTGAATGGCATGGAGTATTCGGAACAGGTGTATTACCGGACGTCGGATCGTCCGTCGCCGCACAATGCGTATTTGGATGCGGCCGGGATTGCAGCGGGAATCGATCTCTGCGGCTACCGGACATCTTACAAAGACGGTTATGACGGATTTTTCCAGTTTGCATCCGAGACAGAACCGGAAACGCTGGAACAGGGACGAAATGCCGCCTATGTGGCACCGGGCGGATATTTCCACAATAATCCATGGTTTTCGTACGATGAGGCGAGCGGCACGTATTTGCGTTATCAGTTCGGGGAACCGCAGATCGATGAGATGACACAGGAACAGCTTGCGGTGAAGAACATTATCGTGCAGTACTGTTCCTGGAAAAAGTATGATGACAATGCGGAATATCTCGATATTGATGTGGTAAACGGCGGAATGGGAACGTATATCACAAGCGGAAAGGCCATCGACGTGACATGGAGCAAGGATGATCCGTGGGGTGTCACAAAGTACCGGGACAGCAATGGAGAGGAGATTAAACTGAATCTTGGAAAAACATGGGTTCTGATTGTTTTAGATAATTATGCAGATGAGACTGAAATCCGGTGATAAAGCTGGATTTCAGGATTTTTCTCAGATCGGCTGGACAGATCCTGTGTTTTGCGGTAAGATAAAAAGAAAATCCGGTCATTTAACCGAATCAAGCAAGTCCCTCGCTTCTAAAGCGGTGGGATGAATTGTTAAAAGAAACATAACGGTAGTGGCAGGCGGAGAGAAATCGGTATCCTCCACTGACATGAGGCGAGTCACAGTCGAACTATTTTCGACATGTCAGACTCTGTGAAAATACCGACTGTGAGTTGAAACAAAGGAGAAAAATACAGAAAATGGAAATTAATATACAGAGAATCAACGAACTTGCCCGCAAGGCGAAAGCAGAGGGGCTGACACCGGCGGAGAAAGAAGAGCAGCAGAAGCTGCGGAGAGAATATATTGCAGCCGTGAAAATGAACCTCCGTACCCAGCTCGACAATATTGATGTGCAGGAGAAAGACGGAACAATTGTAAATCTGGGGGAGCGCTATGGAAGCAAAAGGAAACATTAGAAAAGAAGTTTTTGCCCGAAGAAGAGCAGCCACACAGGAAGAAATTCAGGAAAAGAGCCGTATGATTTATGAAAAAATCACGGCTCTGCCGGAGTTTCTGGATGCGGACTGCTTTTTTGCGTATATGGACTTCAAAAAAGAAGTCATGACACGGGATCTGATCGAGAAGGCCCTGCAAATGGGAAAGACGGTCGCTGTGCCGCGCGTGGAAGGCGATGATATGGTTTATTATGAGATCAAAGATTTCTCCACGCTGAAATCCGGCTATTTTGGCATTATGGAGCCGGACGGCGGAAAGGTCTGCACGCGGGAAGAGGGCTTTCTGCTGGTACCCGGTGTGGCCTTTGATCCGGCGCGCCACAGAGTAGGATATGGAAAAGGATTTTATGACCGCTTTCTTGCCGCACATCCAGGGTTTACAACGGTTGCAGCGGCGTTTGAGTTTCAGCTGTTTGATGCGGTGCCGTTTGAAGAGACGGATGTTCTGCCGCAGATGCTGGTGACAGAGCAGAAGATTTACCGTTAAGCCAATTACGATAAGACAACACGAGGAGGAGACGAGTATGATGAAGCTGGAAGAAATCGGAACGAGAGCCCGCCAGGCGGAGCCTGTGCTTCGAATCATGGAGACGGAGAAGAAAAACCGTGTGCTGAAAAAAGCAGCGGAAAACCTTGTGGCAGACGCCGAAACGATTATCGCGGCCAATGCGCTGGATATGGAGCATGGAAAAGAAAAAGGCATGTCTCAGGGACTTCTGGACCGGCTCTTTCTGGACAAAAGCCGGATTGAAGCAATGGCAGAAGGCATGTGTCAGGTATCCGAACTGGACGACCCAATCGGGGAAGTGCTGGGAATGAAAAAACGCCCGAACGGTCTTCTGATCGGACAGAAACGTGTTCCGCTCGGTGTTGTCGGCATCATCTACGAGGCACGCCCAAATGTGACGGCGGATGCATTTGCACTCTGCTTCAAAACGGGAAATGTCGTGATTTTAAAAGGCGGAAGCGATGCAATCCACTCGAATACGGCGATTGTTGCCTCTCTTCGGAAAACACTGAAAGAGGAGCAGGTGCCGGAAGACGCCCTGCTTCTGATCGAAGATACCTCCCGCGAGACGACGGCGCAGTTTATGAAGATGAACCGCTATGTCGATGTCCTGATCCCACGCGGCGGCGCCGGACTGATCCGCGCTGTCGTGGAAAACAGCACGATTCCTGTCATTGAGACGGGAACCGGAAACTGTCATATCTACGTGGATGAGACAGCCGATCTTTCCATGGCAGTGGATATTATTCTGAACGCAAAAACACAGCGCGTTGGCGTATGTAATGCATGTGAATCGATTGTGGTACACGAAAATGTACGTGAAAAACTGCTCCCGGTTCTGGAGGAACGATTAAAAGAAAAACATGTGGAAATGCGCGCAGACGAAAAGGCAAGAGAATACATGCCGGAAGCAGAAGAAGCGACAGAAGAGGACTGGGGAAAAGAGTATCTCGACTACATCGTGTCCATCAAAACCGTCTCTTCCATCGACGAAGCGATTGCACACATCAACCACTACAACACAAAACACTCCGAAGCAATCATCACCAACAACTACACCCACGCCCAGAAATTCCTGGACGAAATCGATGCAGCTGTAGTCTACGTCAACGCCTCCACCCGCTTCACCGACGGCTTCGAATTCGGCTACGGCGCCGAAATCGGAATCAGCACCCAAAAACTCCACGCCAGAGGCCCGATGGGACTGCTGGCGCTGACATCGATTAAAAATATCGTATACGGAACGGGACAGATCCGAAAATAAAAGAAGAAAGATCTTGTTGTCAAAGGGCAACCCAGTTGATCCAGTGACCGATTGCTGACGACCACCCGTCACCCGATCACTGACCAACTCCCAACTGTCCCTTTTCTGGATCAACAGCCCAGACAACAGCCGCATTGTTCACCTTCTTCGGACTTGGAAGAATCGAAGGTCTTGGAATCGGAACGGTAGCAGCTGCTTTTACGATGGGAAAAGGCATTGTGCTGATGGGAAAACTGCTGGATAAAAAGTTTGCGTTTGTCTCCGTTTTATCACCGGAAAGACCGTAAAATGCAGGGCTGATATTTGATCGTAAAAAATTAGAAAAAAAGGGAAAAGTCAAGAGTAAATGCGAAAAAAATTAAATAAATTTTATTAGGCCCCCAAAAGGGCGTCCATTTGCTCTTGAAATACTGCACTGGCTGGCAAAAATCCGAGGATCTTCCGCGGGTAGTTGTTCAGCCAGTTTGTTATTGTCTGGATCACTTCGGCGCCGATCTCGTCGAAGTTCGTCCCCTTTGGCAGCCAGCGGCGGATCATCTTGTTGAGGTTCTCGTTACTTCCGCGCTCGTATGAGCTGTACGGGTGGCAGTAGTAGCACTTCGTCCGGGATCCCTCCGCCAGTATGCTGCGCTCTATGCCGGGGCAGTCCGCAAACTCGCTGCCGTTGTCTACGGTGATCGTTTGGAACACGCGAGGAAAAAGCTCGCCCCATTCCTTTTCCAGATCGTCGAGGGCTTGCACTACGCTGGCCGCGCTCTTGTCCGGGAGCTTGGCCGTGATCTCGTTACGGGTGAGCCTCTCGGTCAGGACGAGGATCGCAGCCTTGCCCGGTCTGGCACTCACTACAGTGTCCATTTCCCAGTGCCCGAAGGTGGAACGCTCGCCGATTATCTCCGGGCGCTTTTCTATACTTTCGCCTTTCGGCGCGCGCTTCTGAGTCTGTACCTTGTGGTAGCTGCGCTTCTTGTCACCCTTGACCGGGAGGTTTTTGTTTGTGAGCCTGAGGAAGATCCCCTTCTCGATATAACTGTAAATGGTGTTTTTACTCTTGATCTCTGTGTTGAACTGGAGCCCTTGCGCCTTGATTTCTCCCAGCACGGCCTCCGGGCTGTACTTTTCGTCTGCGATCTTGGTTTCTATATATTCAGCGAGGCGGTGATCGTTTCCGATTTTCAGGTCGGCGCCTTTGGCCGCAAGGTTGGCCCGGTATTTCATTTCGCTGAGGTCTGAACTGTATCGGGTTTCCTCTGTCCAGTCACTATTCCGGTGCGTGTACTGTCCGCGCTGCAGCTCGCGGTATATTGTGCTAATATGCACGCCGACAGCTTCCGCGATCTCTTTCGGAGTCTTGCCGTCATTGTTCAGGGTTTCGATCCGGATCCTGTCGGATTTACTTAAGTGTTTGAATCTTCTCATGGGTTTACCTCCAATATACAAAAAATGAGGGGCAGCCGAAGCCGCCCCCTTGAATGTGTGGTGCTTATTTCTCATACTCTGCTAAAAGCTCGGACGTTTCCGCGTCTGTCACTATATCTGAGAGTTTACAACTCAGCGCTTTACAGATCCGCAGCAGCGTGGAGAGTTGCGCCTTGCTTATATCCCGGTCGCCCTGTTCGTATTTCTGATACATTCGGACGTTTACCCCGGCGGCTTCCGCGAGCTGCGACTGGGAGAGGCCAGCGGCCTGTCTGAGCTTTTGCAGTTTTTCGTTTTTATAATTTACCTTTACCGTGATTTCCATGTGTCGGCCTCCTTCTTGACTTTGTTGTAGCCGGTGGATATAATAAAGGCGGTGGGTGGGAATTTCCCACCGCCGAACCTTTAGGACTGCTTAGGTTTTTGATTTGGCTTTATTGTTATCGTGATCCGTTCCACCGCTTCACTTCTTAAAGCCTTTTCGAGAACTTCGAGCAGTTCTTTTGTTTGCTTTTCTTTCTGTTCGTCCACCGTTGTGCCCTCCTTTCGTTCTTTCTGTTTTCCTCCTTTTTTCTTACTCAGGTTTTCCCTTACCTTGTAATATTATTATACACCCATAGGTGTATATAGTCAAGCTCATTTCCTTTATTTTCGCGCTTTTTCGCATAAAAAAAAGAGGCGGTTTCCCGTCTCATTTTTCATATTCCAGCAGTGTGCAAACTGGCACGCCGAGCACTGTCGCGAAGTAGCTCAGCTCGAAGTCTGGCACAACGCGGTCGCCGGTTTCGATCCGGCTCACTGCTTTCTGGTTCAGATTCAGCCCAGCCAGTTGTAGCTTGGCGGCGAGCTGTTCCTGAGATATTCCCGCCTTTTCTCGGAGGGCCCGGATCGCAGGGCCGGAGGCGTTGCACGTTCCGTTCGTGTGCTTGTAGAGTTTCAAACTTTCACCCTCCTTTATCCCAAACATGACTGATAGCTTCTTGACTTTACCATGGCCGGGCGCCTATAATTATCCCAAACATGACTAAAAGCGAATAGACGCGAAAAAGAATTAGGAGGGCATGGCATGGTTGGAAAGAAGGGCCCGTTCGGCGGGTTTTGTAATTATGGAATTTTTGGGATCTGGGGAAAAGATCCGGGGACAGGAAAGAAAAAGTACAAAAAGGTGGACGCCGTTTCGGAAGCGGCAGCAGTAGAGAAGGCGGCGACTCTTGGCTGCGTGGATCCGCAGAGTGTCGAGGTGATCCCATTCCTCCCGCCGTCTGAAAAGCAGCAGCGGTACGCCGCAGATCTTGGCGTTCGTTTGCCGGAAGGCTGCACGGTTGTGGATGCCACCGCGTTGATCAGCAGGGCGGAGAGTGGAAACGATCCGGATCCTGCTCCCGGTCTTGTGGAGTATGCTCAGAGTTGTGGCGTTTGCTTTTCTACGCTGGCCGGAGAGGGCGGCTTGCTTGACTGTATGGTTTGCCAGCTTCCAATCAGGGAGAAGGCGATCCTTTTCGCCCATGCGGTTGCTGCCAGCGCGGCCGGTTCCGGTCTGGTGGATCCTCGAAAAACTCCGCAGTATTTGAAGTTTTGCCAGTTTGCCGATCAGGTGGCGGCGGATCCCGCTCTTGCGAAGTCGGTAGAGGGCCGCGATCGCTACGACTTCCAGAAGCCAAACACGAGATCGAAGGCATACAAGGCGGCGCTGGCCTGCTTATAAAAAATAGCCCGGTAGGAGATAACACTCCCGCCGGGCTTTCTTTATGTCCTGAACATGTCAGGGGCCTATTCTGTTTTAGATTCAGCGGCCGGAGCTTCGGCTGCGAGCTGCTGCACCGCAGTAGTGGCGATCGTTGCCGCTACGCTTGCCGCGGTTGTTGCTGCGTCGGCCGTTGCTGCCTTGATCTGGGACTCGCTGGCGGCCTTGGTTTCTCTGCATACCTGCTCGATCTTGGTTTCGAGCCATGCGTCGAAGTCGCCGTAAATCTCACGGAGGGCGGCCACGGTTGTGTCGCCGAGGATCTCCAGCGTCTTGTTTTTGGACTTCTCGAAGGCTTCGAGCTGCTTCTCTTTGGTGAATTTGCCCTCGGCTTTCAGTGAGTCCGCGAACGTCTGGGCCGTGTAGGCCACGGCCTGAGCTACGGCGTCCACTGCCATGTTCATGTATTTGGTGGCTGTCTCATTGTCCAGATCTTTCTCGATCTGGGCTGTCTGGCGTTTGAGCAGCGCCACGAGGTAGGCGCCACCGGCAGTAATGAGCAGGCAGAGGATCGGCGTCGCTGCGTTGAGGATCTGAGTCATAGCTTCGTTCATGGTGTTGGTTCTCCTTTCTGTTTTCTCCCGGATAGTACGGGCAGTTTTTACAGTCTGCTGCGTCGCACGGTGAGCCGTCCCACTCCGCGAGGGAGCGGATCCAGATCACATGGACGGCCATGGCCACGATCAGCAGCAGGACACTGGCAGCCGTGCTCATTTTGAGACGTTGGCCGCGTCCACCCAGCCGTAGACATTGGACTGGCTGTCAGTGTGTACGATATGGTACGGGTGCTTTGCGCCCTTCACAATTCTGGTGACTTTGGCCGGGCCAGCTTTCGGAGATCCGGCAGCAGTTGAAGCTGCAGCGCTTCCGTAGTGAGGGCCACCAGAGAACTGAACCACGTCGCCGACTTTGATCTCAGAGCTTGCAGATCCGGCAGCGTTTCCGCCGTCGGTCGTTACGATTGCGTCGAAGTCCTTCGCTTTCAGCTTTTTGACTTCGGCGTCGGCGTTTTCTTTCTTGGAGTAGGCTCCAGTCTGCACCTTGTAGAAGCCGCCGGACTGTTTGAGAATAGCGTCAAAACCGGCAGCTTTCACCTTTTTGAGCTGAGCGTCAGCGTTTGCCTTCTGCTTATAGGCTCCGGTCTGGACGTAGTATTTCACGCCGGAACCGCCGGACGGGGTATTATTTCCGCCGGAGTTGCCGGAGTCAGCAGAGCCGAGCAGTGCGTTGATTCTGTCTGCGAGCTCCCCATATCTGGAATAAAGCCAGTCGCCGGGGCACGATTTATTCGCGAACCAGCGGTGCGCGGTGAGTACGATCTCGTTCGCCTTCGGCTCGTATGCGAGAGCCTTCTCCTTGCTGCCGAGCCAGAGCACCTTTGTTTTTCCGTTTCTCTTGCAGATGTCAGCGCAGAGCTTGATCAGTTTCTCGTAAACTGCGGATTCCATGGCGTATGGTTCGGCCTTATCGCTGGCGCACTCGATCGTGATCGCTCGCTGGTCGTTTGCGTTGCTGGAGCTACACCAGCTCCGGTTGCACTCGTCCACGATCAGGCAGACGCGGCCGTCGTACCCGATCCCGTAGTTGCAGCTTGCGTCCCTACCTTTAGGGAAGCAGGCGCCGATCGTTTCGGCGGATAACTGGCCGACTACGCAGTGCGGAGTCAGGCGGTCGATCGAATGGGTTCTTTTTCCGCTGTGGTTAGGGCTGTAAACTGTGCAGTCCACTAATGGGCTATTGCTCATGGTTTTACCTCCTTGTGTGTCGTTGGTTGTCTTGGTTGCGTATTTGTCGAAGTAGGTCTGCCCGTAGCTGGCCCGCTTCGTCTGGACGCTGGCGCTCTGATCCTTTGGCTGTTCATATTTGAGCAGCACGGCGTCGGAAGCCTGTCTCACGCTGGTGGCTTTTTTCAGCACGGACAGCACGGCGGCGTAGCTTTCGGCGAGTTCTTTCCAGAGGAAGCCGAGCTGAGTCTCCAGATCTCCGATTGAGGCACCGGCAGCCTTGACATAATTCAGGAGCGCCTCCTTACGGCTCCAGAATGTCCACTGCGCGAGGCCGTAGCCTGCGGAGTCATGCACGAAGCCGGTATACTTTCCGGAGTCCACCGCGTCTGTGTAGTCGTCGTCTGTGTAGCCGAGTTTTTTCTCGTAGGTGTTCTGGAGATTGTGAGGGTTGAGCCCGCTCTCCGCGAACAGGTTCCCCATGAGTCCGGCGGCCCCGTATGAGTTCAGGCCCTTGCCGGTGAGGAAATTCCAGATCTTTTCCTCGTTGCTTTTTCCAGTGAGTGACATGTTCCACCTCCTTAGAAGTCGTTGAAGTTGTCCGCCTCTGGCTGCACGCCGTTGGCGTTCATCAATTTGATTTTGTTTTCAGCCTTGGCCTTCGTGTAGTAAAAACCGGTCGCACTCGCCATTTCAGCGAACACGGCCGGGATCAGGTAGGCGAGGGCTGAGGTGTCCATGGTGGAGTAAATAATCCAGCAGGAAAAGACGGTAATTAAGATCGTCACGATTGATACGCCGCAGAAAATAATTTTTGAAAATTCCACCTTTTTGCTGGTGGCTGCAGCCTCTCTCATTCGTTTGATCTGCTTCCGGAGCCGACGGTTTTCGACTGCCAGCTCTTGGATCCGTTCCTCCGGATCTGTTCCGGTTTCTACCGGTTCCAGTGTTTCCTCGGTCATGGTGTCACCTCCTTAGCTTTCATAAATGGACTCGATCCCCTGCCTTGTCAGGAAGTCCTTCTGCTCGTGTTTGACTTTGGCGGCATAGTCGAGGGCCGCGTGCATATCACCGTTGCAGTGGGCGTCCGGGATCCGCTGCACGGCTCTGGCCGTGGCTTCTCCGAGGGCGATCGCAGCGTTCACTCCTTGCACTAAAAAAAGCTCCTGCTGTTCGTGGAGCTTTTCGCGCTTGTCCTGAGCTTCTCGTCGCTGTTTTTCTTCTTCCTCCAGTTTCTTGCTCTGTTTCTGGATTTTCTGCTCGATACACCAGAAGCAGAACCCAGTGATCGCCGAAGGAAGGCAGGCGATCAAAACTGATTCAATTCCCATTGTGTCACCTCCTGCGGCAGCTCTATGTCTGCCATTTCTTTGCGTTTGAAAATAATATTTTTCTCGATCCATTTCTGGAGCCCGTGAGTGGAGCAGTGGCTCATAAGTCCGAAGTAGCTCTGCATGGTCGCGTCTACCGCGTCGAAGTCGATCAGCCCGGCCTCGTACTCTTTCGCTATGTAGCGCATACGTGCCTTCATTTTCTTGACCGACTGAGCTGTCGGTTTGCGGTACCCCGGATAGATTCGGCAGCCCACGAAGGTGATCCCGTGCTTGACGAGTCCGATCGTGGTTTTGCTGTTCAATTCGAGGTGCAGTACTTCGTTCAGATACTTCTCGATCGCAGTCCTCCACCGGTTCAGGGTGGCCGCGTCAGGATAGAGCAGTGCCATGTCGTCCATGTATCTGTCGTAAAAATGGGCTTTCAGCTCGTGCTTGATATACTGATCCAGCTCATTGAGGCAGACGTTCGCGAGTAGCTGGCTCGTGAGGTTTCCGATCGGCATACCTACCTCGAACAGTCTTTCAGACGGTGGGATCTCGTCGGCGGACTTCCCCGGAGGTAGTCCGAAGGGCGTATGGTCGCAATTTATAATCGTTTCCATAAGCCAGAGGTAGCCGTCCTCGTTTGGGAACTTCCGGCGGAGTATGTCGAGCAGTACCCTGTGATCCACCCGGTAAAAATACTTTGATACGTCCAGTTTCAGGTAGTACCATTTGCCCGGCTTTCGATCCACGAGCGTGCACCAGTATTGAAGCCGGTCGGCTGCTCTGGTGGTTCCTTTTCCCACCCTGCACCCGTAGCTGTGGTATATCATGCCATTGTCGAGGTGCTGGTTTGTCTGGAGGTAGATCGCCCACTGCACGACACGATCCCGGAAGCCCAGAGCCATGACGAGCCGTTTCTTCGGTTCATGGACGTAGAACTGCCGGTACCGGCCCACTTTGTAGGTGTGCCAGATCAAGTCGTTTTGTATGCCGATCAGGTTTTCCTCCAGATTCGCCGCGAAGGCGGTCACGTCGTTGCGGTACCACTTCTCGCTTGCTGCCTCGTGGTATGCGTCCAGAAGATTCTCCCACGAGTATATTCTCTCCAGAAGGGAGGGCTGGTTTCTTGGATCCATGTCCTCGTTCCTCCTTGTGTTGTCATAATTATGGCCCGCGTTGTGACATTCCTCGGCGAGATCTTTCCTCTGCGGCCGCCACGCCGCAGGATCCGGATCCCCCTTCTGCCCGCATAGCAGACAACGGCCAGCCTGCGCGGTTTGCTCGGTGTCCCCGGTGGCCTCCACCGGCAGAGCAGCACGAGCGTATATCTTTGGCCTTGTCGGCCGGGAAATGCATCCCTTTTGCCTTGGTGTTTCTGCTGGGCCTTGGCCCTCAGAAAATAAACAAATAAGGCAAGAGCGGCACGGAAGCCGATGTTCGTGTTCGCATTGCTGCGGGAGTTGTTGCCGTTGAGGTAGAACACACCAGCGTTCGCACCGTTGTTCCAGTTGCCCCCGCGATACACGCAGCGCCTCCTTTATCTCGACACATTCCCCACGGGCTTTACTCGTTCGACTTTTTCCAGCCGCCGAGCATACGCCCGATTTCGTTCAGCTCCTTGCTCCATATCTCGTGGAGCCCCGGAGAGATCAGGCGATCCTCCGGAGAAACTGCCGTGTCTACGAGAGAGCGCAGCACGTCCAGCTTGGTGTCCATTTTGTTCTGGAGTTCTACCCGGCGTGAGCCTCTGGCCCGGTTGGCCTCAATGCAGAGCTCCAGCATATCCATGAATGCCGCCGTCATGTGTTTGCGATACTCGAATTTTTCGGGTTTCCTCATGTTTGCGGTGCGTTCGCTCACCCGGATCATGCTCCGGACGATACGCTGCCGCAGTTGTAAGTTGTCCATGTTGTTACTCCTTAAAAGGGTAGAGGGTGGCTTGGTGGGCCACCCTCGTGCCAGATTTTCAGATTGCCAGATTACCGGATTTCCGGGATATAAGCGGCACGGAAGCCGATGCCCGTGCTCGCACCGCCGCGGGAGGGGCTGCCGGAGAGGGCGAACACACCAGCGTACGCACCGTCGGACCAGGCGCCCCCGCGAAACACGCAGCGCTCGGCTACGCCGTTATTCCACCACATGTAGTCGCCCTCGTATACGTCCGTAGTGACGTCAGAGTCAGGGAGAAGGGCGAGAGCGCGCAGCATAACCTTGGCAGCGTCTCCGATCGAGCTGTCGGCAGTAACCTGATAAAAGGCGCAGCTTCGGCTTTCATCTTTGGCGTTGGTGATCGAAGTGGAGTACGTCCACTTGTTGTTCACATAGTCCAGTTTTACGGTTTTACCGGAAACATGGGCGGAGCTGTCGGTTGTCTTGCTCTCAGGATCCACGAGGGCGCCGTCTGCGGCGTTGATAGCCTTCCAGCATGTGCTCGTTGCGTTCTGAGGGTTGTCCGGATCGGCTGCGTCGTTATTTGCAAGGATCTGGAGCTCGCCCCAAACAAGGCGGATTCCTCCCTGCCATTCCCACACGTTACCGTTCAGATCCCAGATACCGGCCATGGTCTTGTCGTGGCTCCACGAGATCGGGCCGGTACCGGTTGCGACTCTTGCGATCTTGTTGCTTTCGTAGTAGCTCGGCACGGCTTTGTAATTGCTTTCGCGGCTGTCTTTGCCGTAGTTGTTGTTACCATACGGGAGGAAGCCGTTTTTCTTGCACCAGAGAGCGATCGCGGCCCATTCTGCGTTAGTGCTCAGGTGCCAGCCTGCGCCCTTGGCCTCGCAGCGTGCGCGTGCGGTGTCGAAGTTGATACTTGCGGTCGGATCTTCTGCTGGCAGACTATACGCTACGGAGTTGTAAACTTTAGCCTGAAATTTTCCATAGTAGAAGCCGGGAATTTCCACGCCGTTGACGATAAAAGCCGGGTGGGTGCTGTCATTTCCGCCGGTGAGCACGTCCGAGTTCTTAAACTTCGGGATATACACCAGAACGGAAGGAATATCGGTGTCGTCTGTCTTGACGACGTTATTCGGGCAGATCATTTTCACTGCCAGAGTTGTGAGGTCAAAATTTGCCATTTTCTTGTGCTCCTTTCTGCTTATTCAATACTCCAGAGGATCAGCTTCACCTCTGCCATGTCGAGCGGGTTCTTTGTACGCTCTACGGTCTGGCGGTTGGTGTCGTCGGATTCGTCGGCGCCTTCCTCCGGTTCGATCGGTGTCTCGGTGTAGGTTGCGGCCGGGATCTCGATCTGGGCCACATAGCGGCCGCCGGGCTGGGTGCCGAGCATGAGATCACCGCCGCGATCCATGCACACGTCGAGGGTGCGGGCCTCGTCGCCCTGATACTTTGTAACCTTGACGCTGAGCGCGTCGTCGTCGAAGCTGAGACGGTAGCCGTCCTGCTCCCACTGGATCTTTTCGCCGGTGTTCTTCTCGATCACCTGCACGTCGTTGATTTTTGCCATGGTTTATTTACCTCCTTTGATTCTTAAAATAAGGGTGGCGCTCTCGGCGCTTCCGTCGTACCTGACCTTGAAGCCGTTGAGCTGCTTGTCGTAGATCTGGATCTCGCCGACATTTCCGGTGTGGGCCTGAATATCCACGTCCACGGTGTAGTCTGTGTTGTCGCGAGTGATCGCAAGGCTCACGGTCTTGGCGGAGTTGTTGAACGGATAGCTCGCCGTGTTTTTCAGTTCTACGACGTGGCGCTCGATCTCTGTCTGAGACTGGAGCTCTCCGGCTGCGATCAGGAGCATGGCAGCGGCCACGCTGGCGTCTGTGATCCCGCTCTCCATGTTGTTGAAGTGGGCGGCGCTCTGATCGGTTCCGGCCTGAATGACCTCGCCGCTATCGACGTCTACCACTTTGTCGAGCCATTTTGTTGCGTTATACATGTGTCTGCTTCCTCCTTCCTTTATGCTGTGACTTCATAGATCGGGATCGTGATCTTGATCATGGTTCCCTGTCCGGCCACTTTGTTGATAGTTCTCTGCTGGTATGCTGCCTGCTCCCCGTAGGTGTCGATCAGACGGGAGGCGTTGATCGTGCAGGCGATAGAGTCCAGCGTCGGGAACGTCGCCATAACTACCACGTTTTCGCCTTCGATCTTTTTCTGGTTGATCGTTCCGCGGTGCCATGTGCCGTTTGTCTGAGCCTCGACATAGGCGAGAGAGCGGAGCCACTGCTGCCGCCTTCGTCCCATGTAGGCTTCGCCGAAGTATGCCATTTTGTGCCCTCCTTTCGGTTTATTCCCCGCAGCGTTTAGTTCCGCATTTTACGAACGGATAGCAGAACAGGGCCGCCTTTTCGTTCGTGGCTGCTGCGCGTTTTATAACTGAGCCCAACGTCCCCGGCCGTGGAGTTATTCCACATTCAGGGTAGTTGTAGCGGAACACCTCGGTGTCAGGCTCGGCTGCAGCCGCCTGCTTTACGACGGCGCCGAGTGTTCCGGGCTGCGGATATGTTCCGCAGGTTATCGTTCCGGCGTGAGTGTAGCCGTATAGGTACGGTTTCACTTCCGGATCTGTTTCAATGCTCGGCTTTATCACGAAGCCGATCGTGGCCGTTCGCGGGTTGGTACCGCATTTCACAAAATCATAACGGTGTAGCTCCGTGTTCAGCGCACACTCAATACCGGGATCCGGCCCCTGTTGCCAGTAATAGAAAACGCCCGCGATATGCGAGCGCACATTTTTGGCAGCCTGAACGGCGTCAACAAATTTATTAAAATTTTCGCTGTCGGTGTTCACGTTCGTGGTTAGAGCTGCGAAGGTGTACGGGGAGTCGTCCATTTCGAACCACTCCATGACATACCCTTCGCCGAAGTATGCACTGATCAGGCGCTCAACGGCCCACTTTGTACCGCGCTTTCTTTTGATCTGCTGCGCGAGTTTGATCGTGTTCCGCTTCTCTGTCAGGCTCATGCCTTCGGAGTCGTACCAGTCAATGTCCAACTCCCACGCCATTTCGTTGCATTCCGCTTCTGTGAGCTCGCCCACCTTGTCCCATGTGCGGATCGTGGCCAGACGTTTGCCCGGCTCACCTATGAGTTTGTTCACAGCCTTGCTGAGTGCGATCGCTGCCTCGTCGTCCTGCATGAAGGCGGGCAGCAGTTTTATAAAATCCATGTTTGACACTTTCATGCCGCCCATGCTGTCCACCTCCTTTATCCTTTGACGATATGCTTCACGGTCTTTTTACCGGAGAACTTGGCCACGGTCGTGCTGTTTAGCTCGGTGTATTCCGGTTTGATGATCTGCACGCGGGTGGCCCCGATCAGATCGTCGGCCCAGTCAGGGCAGAGGATCCTCTTCCAGAGCTCGTCCGGGTTTATGTCCTGATTCAGCGTGGAACCCTGCCAGTTGATATACCGATCAATGGCTCCGCCGGATCCCTCCACGTTCTGCACCACTTCGGACTCGTTGGCCTTGGTGGTGTAGTAGGTGAGCTCTATGTCATACTCGTGAGTTTCCGGAGCCTCCACCGTTACCATGTCAGTGAGAGGGCGAACGTCGTCCGCAGAGCAGGCGGCCAGCACGTCGGCCAGCACTTCCTCGCTCGGAAGCTGTCCACCGGCGCAGATCGGCACGATCTTGACACGGCCGTACATATTACGGACGATCTGGATCTTTACCGTCTCAGCTCCAGCGAGAGATCCGGAGAGTGAGAGAGTCAGAAGCTCGTCGGCATACTCAGCCGTATAGTCGGCCCCTGCTGTGGCTTCGGATCCGTCACTCAGGAAAACCACCAGAGTGTCCGGTAGGAGATTGGCGCCGCCTTGGAAGGCGTGCCCGGCGTAGGTTTTCAGGGTTCTGGTGATCGTTTCCTTTTCGGATTCCACCACCGCGTCCGTGACGAGAGAGTTCGCGGACAGCGCCCAGTATTTGTAGGCTTTGGCCGGGCCTGCGGTGCTGAGCTTGTTCTCAGCTTCTCGGATTCTTTCACGGTACGGTTCGTCCTCCTCACGGTCGCCTCCGCCTTCTGTTATGGTCAGGTTTGTTACTCCGTCGAGTAGTGGAACGTCGGAGACGTCCACGATCTCTGAGATCTCGCCCTCGTCTATGTTGTTGTAGTCCGTGCCGCCTTCCTCGGCGGTTGCTGCCACGTCCACATAGAGGCTGCCTGCATAAAGCACGGCCGTGGTGTCTGTCAGGAAATAGTGAACGAAGTCACCAGTTACCCGAAGTCCGGCCGGTATGATGATATTAGAGCCCACCGCTTCGGTAACTGTGAACCGTAGGGTGGTAGTGGCATAGGTAGGATCGAGACGGATCACGTCTCTGTTTTCTCCCAGAGCGTCCAGAACGGGGCCCCTTGCATATCGGAGCATTTTCTGGCGGCAAGCGTCGTTCACTGTGTTGTAAACCGCGACGATCACCTTCGCCATAGTGTCGCCGAAGATCCGGCGCTCGTCTCCGGGGTAGAGAGGTTCGCCGACGCCGTTCTCTAATTCTTCCAGCATGTCAGTGTAGACCGTTTCGTCGGTTGTCTCTATGAATTTGAGCTCGCTCATGCGTCCTCGTCCTCCTTTCTTTGGATAATGTTCACGATCATGCCGAAGTCGCCAGAGAAGGCGGCCGCCGGATCCGAGGTGATACTGTCAGACTCCACGCGGGGCTCGAAGGTTTCCAGAACCCACTCCGCGTCAGCCACGGCCTCGTCGGTCGCGTTCGGTTTGTCGATCAGAGTCCCGTCAACGCCGCGCACGCGATCGTATGCGACTTCACCGCGGACGATCCTCAGTAGATTGGCGGCGCACACTTCCGGGCTTCCGTTTCCGCTTGCTCTCATGGCGTCACCTCCTTATGCGAGAGTTACTTCGGACAGATACACCCAGCTATTGATCCCGTTAGGGTGGCCCAGCAGTACCTTGTTTTGGCTGCTCTTGATCTGGCTCACCTTATGCTTTCGCTGTTTTACCCAGCTTGGGATCTTCTGGCCGGTTGCGTACCTGCTGCCGGTCGGTTTCACATAGTCGCCGACTTTGATCGTTTTCTTAGTGGCCTTTTTAGCCGCTGTGTTGGTTGTTTTCTTGACGGACTTCGAGGAGGTGCTCGCTTTCACATTCAGCGCGGTGGTGCTTACCTTTACGCTGGTGGTGGCCGGATCGTATTCCTTGAACGTGAAGGAAAGAGTGGCCAGAAGCAGCCGCCCCTTGCCGTCCACCTTTGTGTTGCTTACCGCGACTTTTCGGAGCTGGAGCTTCGGCCCCAGTTTCTTTCCGCCGAGATAGAAATAATTCACTTTTGTGACGAGAGCCTTCCAGCTCTGGATCTCCGCCCATACGTCAACGCCTGCGCCTGAGTGCAGCACGGTGGTGAATGAGAGAGGGAAAAGCTCGGTGCCTCGTTCGTTAGTCGTCTTTTTGTCCTCGGTGCTGGTGTTTTCGTCGGCCACCTGCTCGTAGGAAAAGGCCAGCCCCTCCAGCGCGACGACTTGCTTTGATGATACGGCCCATTTTTTTGAGCCCCACTGTGCCATTGTTGGCATGGCTGCACCTCCTTAATTTGGTTTTTTAGTGGATCCGCTGCCTGTTTCGACGCCTCCGTGGGTGTGCCCGCTCAGGCTTATGCCGCGAGCTGTGACGTCGCCCTTCGGTACGTTGATATTACCGGCCGTGAGGCTCGGCAGGTAGCACCCCCATTCACCGTCCGCCCGGCCCAGCAGTAGCCCGGTGGAGTCGTCAAACTCCACATAAACCACCGCCGTGCCTTTTGAGAGGTTTCCGGTGGATCCGCGGAGGTGCCACGGGATCGTGATCTTTGCGGTTGGTTTGGCTCCGGCGTCAGACGGTACAACGCGGGCCGTGTTTCCCGATATGCTGGCGATCGTGCCTTTGTTGATATTTCCCATTAGTAGCCCTCCAGAATGTGCCGGAAGTAGATCGTGGATTTATTTCCGACAAAATCATGCCGGACTTTATACACAAAAACGGTACCGTCCCACATGGTTGCCCTTGGTGTTGATAGTGTCAAAATGCTGGCGGCTGCATATCCGGTCATAAGTGACTTAGAAAAGTACCCGGAGCGGGCGAACTTGTTCGCGTTCCGCAGTAGCCCCTTGGCGAAGCGTGCCGCCTCTGCATTGCTGGTTACCTGAACAGGCACCGCAGGGCGGAGCACTGAGCTGTTGGAGCTGTCGGCTATAAATTTTCCGGAGTAGCTTCCGCTTGCAATTTCGCAGGATCCGTACATTCCGCCCCGGTTGTCCTCATAGGAGAAAACGCCGTTTTCATCTACGGAGAGGCTACCGGCTGGAGTCTGGCCCTCTATGTACTGCTCGTTATATGCCAGCAGCTTGCCGTCAAATATAAGCATTTGGCAGCCTTCCAGAGTGCAGAGCCGGTGGAATAGGGCGAAGTCTGTCTCGTTGTCCTGCTTGATATACGGGTAAACCTGATCCGAGCAGCCGTAGTTCTGGAATGTTAGCCCGTGATTTCCTGCGAACTCATTCGCCAGTTGCAGGAACCGGACGCCCTCCCAGCTTTTGCTCTTTTTTGTCTTGCCGCTTTTCGGCATGGACATGGCCCGGATCGTAAAAAGCCCGTTTTCTGGTTTCATGGAGTGTACGAACATTTTCCCGGTATCACTCGCGTCTTCTTTGAATTGCACGGTGTCACCTTCGGCCGGTTGCCACTTGCTCCATGTTCCCTTGGTGTCGTTGAAGCGGATCACGAGGGTGTCGGCTTGCTTTTCCGCGAACATTTCATGCACGCAGTAGTTCACCGACACGTCCCCGTATATATCCACCCCGTTGTAGTAGAGGTTCACGCGCTGTCGTCCTCGTCCTCAGAGTCCCGGCGCCACGGCGGCAGAGTTTCCGGCGTCTCTGCACCTTCGACGATCGGCAGCCGGAGGGCCACGTTCGCGTCGAAGATCAGCACGTCCGCATAGTCGGGGTTAAATTCTACGATATAGTGCGCCAGCATTTCCTCCCCGTACATTTCGAGGGCCAGCGCGTCGAAGGTGTCCCCTTCGCGTGTCGTGTAGTCTTTGTAACCTGTTACTCTACGCATATTGAGCCACCTCCCGCATTTTAATAAATTCTTCCAGCCAGTCGAAGAACTCGGCCTCGTGGGCTTTGAGCTTCGCCATGAAGTCGTCCGTGTCGTCGCCGGTTCCTTCTGTCTGGATCTGTGGGCTCCATGTGAAGCCGGAGAAGTCGTAGTAAACTACCACGCCGCCACTGTCTGCAAGACTTCCGAGAGAGAAGTCGTCCAGAGTCAGAAGCCTTCCGGCCGTGCTTGTGAGTCCTTCGCCAGAAGATCTTCCGGTTGTGCTTGCAGTGTTGAACACTGAGGTGATCATGGTTTCCAGCTTGTCCCAGAGGGTTGCAAGTGGAACCACGGCCTCGGCGCCAGCTTCACCACCGGCCAGAAGATTGTTACCTGCTGCGCCGAAAACTGTCGGGCGCGTCAGAATACCGCCGTCCTTGTACCATGAAATACCGAAGTGCGGTACGCTTGGCGGGTTGATCGAGAAGCTGCCGCTGATACTCACATGAGGGAGTTTCAGGTGTGGCAGGCTCCACGAGAAATTAAACTTTGATTTCAGGGCGCTGATCGCGTTTCCTACAGCGTCCCTCGCTGCCGACATTTTGCTGCTGATCGTCGAGTAAATACTGGAGAACTTACCCGTCACCGTGCTGAGCGCGGAGCTGAGTCCCGAACTCATGGTGGAAGTGATTCCACTCATTAAGCTGGAAACGGTAGATTTCGCGCTGCTCAGTTTGCTGCTGATCGTGCTCCGGACGCTTTCCCATTTTGAGGAAGCAGCAGAGCTCACGCTTGACCATGCAGAGCTTGCCACGCTTGTGATCGTACTCGTTGCCGAGCTTACGGCGGAACTGGCCGCTGAGATCTTACTGCTCACCGTGGAGCTGATTGTGCTCCAGAGAGAGGAAGCCGTGGAGCTTACGCTTGACCATGCGGAACTTGCCACGCTGGTGATCGCGCTCGTCGCGGTGCTTACTTTCTCCTTGGCTGCGTCGATTTTGGAACCGATCGTGCCCTTGATTCCTTCCCAGAGGGAGGAAGCCGTGGAGCTGATCGCGTTCCATGCTGCGCTTGCTACGTTGGAGATCGCAGTCGTTACCGTGGTGATCTTTTCTTTTACGGCGTCGATTTTTTCGCCGATCACGCTCTTGATAGTCTCCCAGATAGAGAGCACCGTGTCCTTGCAGTTTTCCCAGATAAACCGAAACGGCAGCGTGATGATCTGGAAGGCTGCGCTGATAATTTCCTTCACGGCCATGATCCCGACGGTCACAATGTTTTTAATTGTTTCCCATGCTCCGGACAAAAATCCGGTGATTGAGTTCCAGATATTCGTGAAGGTGTCGTGGATCTCGGTCATGGTTCCGGTGACGCTCGAAGAAATTCCGGATAAAATTCCGGAAAAGAACGAGACGATCGAGTCCCATGTCTCCGTGAAAAATGTTTTGATTCCCGTCAGGATTCCAGAGAAAAACGACGAGATCGCGTTCCATGTGTCCGAAAAAAATGTTTTAACATTCGTCCAGACGGTTTCCCAGTCGGTGCCGAACCAGCCCAGAACAGTGTCCGCCAGAGAGGTGAACGTGCTGATCCAGTTCTCGAAGGTTGCCACAACGAAGTCCCAGACTGCGCCGAAAACTTCTTGGACGCCCTGCCATACCATGTCCCAGTCACCGGTAAAAATTCCGGCGAAGATGTCAAACAGGCCGGTCAGAATGTCGAGGGCCTCGCTCAGAATATTGCTGATCTGCTGGAATACGCCCTCAAAAATCGGAGCGAGCACCTCGCAGAAGCCGTCCCAGACTGCCTTCATTACTTCGGTTATGTCCTCGAACTCGAACCCCAGCGCGTTGAGCCTGTCCACAATTCCTTGCCCGAACTCGTCGAACTTGGCTTTGATTCCGTCCCAGATCGCTGTGATCTTGTTCCTAAATTCTTCGTTATTTTTCCATAGATTCGTAAAGGCAAGAGCCACGGCCGTGATCACTGCGATAATAGCAATAGCTGGAAGTGATACGCCTCCCAGTGCTGCAGCGAGTTTTACCAGTGCGCCCTTCACCATTGCGATCTTGCTCGATATGGTTCCCCAGTTCATAGCTGCGATAACGGCACCGAGGCCGCTCACTGCTATGGTCACTTCTGGGATATGCCCGCCGAGCCATTCGACCGCCGGGATCACGCCGTTGGTGATAAACTGCACGCCTGCGCGTAGCTTACTTTCCAGCGCGTCGTAGATTTTGAGCCCCAGTTCCTCGAAGGCGCTGTTCATTGCTGCCACGTCGCCACTGAGGTTGTCGTTCATAATATTGGCCATTTCCTCAGCGGATCCAGAAGCTCCGCGGAGTTCTTCCTCGTACCCGGCGATCTTGTCCATGCCTTCGTTGAGGATCAGGTTCAGGCCCTTTGTGGAGTCTGCGGTAAAAGTGGAAGATAGCGCGACGGCTCGTTCTGCGTCGCCCATCCCATTTGTGGCAGCTTCCACTTCTGTGAGAATGTCGGTGAGATCTCGGAAGTTGCCCTGTGCGTCCATTACGGCCACGGAGGTTTCTCCGATCTTGATCGCGCCGTCCTTCATTCCGTTGGTTATATCTCGCATGATTGCGGCCATTGCGGTTCCGGCTTCTGAACCCTTGTAGCCTTGGTTCGCCATTCCTTCGAGCAGTGAGGTGACGGTTTCGACGTCCTGCCCGGCTGCGTTCAGGTTGGCGGCGCAGTTTTTGTAGGCTTCGCCCAGCGCTTCGGCCGTGGTGTTGCTGTGACTTTGTGCGTAGGAGAGAAGATCCGCGAAGTATGCGGCGTCTCCGGCCTCCATGGCGAAGGCGCTCAGGTAGTCCGTTACCATATCAGAAGCAGCTCCCAGCTCCATGCCAGAAGCAGCGGCCAGATTCAGAACGCCACCCAGCGCACTTGTGGACTGATCAGCGTCCCACCCGGCGAGACTCATGTATTTGAGGGCCTCGGCTGCATTGCTGGCCGAGAAAACCGTGGTGGCGCCGTATTCTCTGGCGCAGGCTTCCAGTTTCTCGAAGTCCTCGCCGGTTGCGCCACTGATTGCCGATACCTCGGACATGGTGCTGGTGAAGTTTTGGCCCAGTTCTATGACGTTCCCGGCCAGATTCTTGATACCGTCCACCGCCCGCGTGATCGCTTCGGCTGCGAGGTTTGCCAGTGTAGCCTTAAACATGGTGAAGCCGTCGTCTGCCTTTTTGGCCGAGCTTTCGACTTCCTCCAGAGAGTTGTCCAGTTTGTCCGCTGCGTACTCTGCGTCTGAGAGCTTGGTCTTGTTCTCGTGTAGCTCACTGGACAGGTCTTGGATCTGCCGGGCGAGCTCCCGCGCTTCGTCGCTGGTTTCTCCCTGTTCTGTTGCAACGTCAACATAGCGCTGCTTTAACTGCTGGAGGGTGTCCTCCTGCTTGGAGATTGTAGAGCGCAGCGTTTCAGCTTCTCCGCCTGCGTCGTCCATGGTTTCAGACAGGGAGCGGGCGGCTTTTTCCGCTGCGTCCAACGTGCCTCGATTTTCCGTCAGTTCACCGGACAGCTCTTGGATTGTACTCGCGAGCTGCTCGGCTTCCTCGGTTCCTTCTTGGCCCGTCACAACGTAGTCGGCGTAGCCTTGTTCCAGATTTTTGAGGACTGTCTCCTGCGTGCTGATCTTTGCCGCTAACTGTGCGGAGGCACCGGCGGCTTCGAGCGTTTCTTTGCTCATTTCCTCCAGACGAGAGACGGCCGCGTTTATGGCCGCTTGAAGGGAGGGGCTGAGGGATCCGGCGATCTCTATCGTAGATTGTAGAGTATGGTCTGCCACGTCTTCACCTCCTTGTGTGCTTTGGCCCCCTTATGTTCAGTGGCCGATTTTTCTCGGCGCGTTTTCTTTCGGCTGCGAGATCCTCGGCCGCTTCTGCATACTCTATGATGAAGTCAGTTACTCGCTTTTTTTCGAGCTCTGTCGTGCTGGTGTGGTAGACTCTGGCGTAGTCGCGGTAGGCTCTACGGAGTCGTTTTCCTGTGGTTCCGGCTCCGATTTCAGCATAAAATTTCGGCCGAGGGCCATTACCTCCACAACGTCCGCGCCCTTCATGCGCTCCAGATCGGAAAAGTCATAGGTCGGATTCACGGCCACGATCGCAGCATAGCCGAGGTAGAGGTGGAGGCCGAAGTCGAACTCTGCCGCTGCGGACACGGACAGGTTCTTCATACCTGCGGCCGCTTTTCTCTTTGCCTCAGCAGTTGCGAAAAGCACGCCGTCGATCTCGTTCGTGTCGTACTTCATTTCTGTGATTTTGTCCCCGTTGATCATCACGGGATTTTTCAGAGTGAGGGTTCCGTTCATTTTGTTCTCCTTTCAAACAAAAAAAGAGCCCGCCAGTGGATTGACCGGCGGGCCGTGGTTATTTTTAGGTTACTGCATTAAAGCAGGTTGTTAATCTTGCTCATGTAGTCCTCGCCGTTGATACGGAGGATCTGAGCCAAACGGTCAACGCAGCAGATCTCGACGCCGTTCGCGTAGATCTGGAGCCTTGTCACGTTGTAAGTGTTCTCGGCTTCGGTTGCGCTGCCAACTTCGACGCCCAGCTCAGGGAAGGATCCCGGCATGGTACGCACAAAAGCCTTGCAGCCTTCGGTCGCGGTGGATCCGTCGGATTTTACGACGTTCTGAACCCAGCGGAACTCGAAGCTCTGCTTTTTGAGGCGGTTCATGCGGCGCAGGCCGTTGTCTACGCCGATCTTTGTAATGGAGAGCTCCATGTTCTCCAGAAGTCCGATCAGTGGCACGGTCATGTTACCCATGGCCTGCACGTCAGCGGTTAAAAATTCAATACCGGGCAGAGTGAAGGCGACGTCCTTCGCCACCAGAGTGCTGTCCGCGTATACGGTGTCGGCCACTACCGGGCCTTTAATATCGAGCCATTTTGCCATTGTTCTGCACCTCCTTATTCAGTAGCAAAAAAGGACTGGAAGCCTTCGTCTGTGTAGCATACGCGAGCAGTGCCAGACTTGAACGGAGGCGTGTTAGTTACGGAGAAGTCCCAAACGAAGTCGCCGTTCAGCATGTTGCTGGTAGGGTTCGCGCTTTCCACAAATTCCACGGACGGGGTACCGATCAGGGCGCCGATTCCCAGAAGGGTGTCGAGCTTTTCCTTTTCAAAATTCAGCACGCTGTCCTTGTCCTGCGGAGTCATAGGGCTGTCGATCTCGGTTCCGTGATCCTTCTGGAAGCTGTTCGTGATATGCTCCAGCATACGGATATTTACGTCGAAGATCGCGCGGGCGTCCATGCTGCCGTTGTACTTGTACGCAGCAGTATGAGGGCCCCACAATACCCAGCGGCCACCCCAGAAGCAGGCCGTTGTGATTCCCTTCTCGTTGAGCTTGTTCGCAGTCTCCTGATCGAAGCCGCGGCTCTTGGAGTCCTCGCCGAAATACTGGCTCGTGGCCATGATTTCCTTGTTGGACGGAGATTCAAACGGAACGCCGTCGTGGCTCAGGTCTACGCGCTGCATAGTGGCGGCGCCTACTGTGGACAGCCAGAAGATCCGGCCGCTGCCGTCCTTAATCTTCGGCCAGTATACCTTCGAGAACTCGCTGGTGTAGCCGTTGTCAATAGCCCATTTCTGAGCCTTTGCGAGTGTGTCGATCTTGGTTCCTTTGTCCTCCAGAGGAACGTCGGCATGAACGAAGCCGTCCCAGTGGCCGTTGAGTTTCTGGATAGTGCTCACCATGGCCTTGTATACGGCCGGGATATGGCTCCAGCCCGGAGCTGCCAGAATATTGAGCACGACGTTGTGGTACTGATAGAGCAGAGCCATGGAAGCCAGTCCGGTATATTCTCCGGTTTCGGTTTTCTCGCCGATAATGTCGGCCGCCTGCACCTTGGAAGTGTCCACGGTGTCGAAGGTTGCGGAGAGTTCGGCCCCGTCAGTATTTTTGAGCAGCGTCACGGTTACTGTGTGCTTTGCCATGCTATAAGAGAGAGCATAGTCCACGCCCTCGGCCTTGTCTGCGATCGCGAAGGTGTCGAGAATGATCTTGTCGCTCTCGAACTCTGCCTTGCCGTCTGTGAAGGTCAGGGCCTTTGTGGTTTTCTGTGCGGATTTATGCACCGCAGGATCGAGCACGTTCACGATATAGATCGGGCCAACGTTTCCGACGGTGTTGTCGAAGTGCTCAGCGAACGCAGAACCGAGGGTGAATGTTTCCCAGTCGTCGGAGTAGCCGACGAGGCTCTGGACTTCGCTCATATTGGTTACTTTTACCGGCATATTAACGAGATCTTTGTCAGCGTAACCCCTGATCAGGTTCACCGGTGCGGTGCCGATATACGCGGCCACCACGTCGGCCTGAGTGACGGAAGCCACTTTACTTTCGCCGATTTCGCCATATGCGCCATGCAAATATGCCATGTTTTAGTCCTCCTTATAAAAAATTTTCGTATTCTTGCGGGATCGCCGGAGTCGTTCCGATTTCCAGTGCGAAGCTGATCCAGCTATGCCAGTACGGATAGTAGTCCCAGACATTGCCGTCCTCTGTGAACGGGCCGAACTTGATCCCTTGCTCTTTTACGAGCCTATGGCCTGCGATATATTCCGCAGTTTCAATCTCGCGGAGCACGAGGTCGGCCAGATTGTAGCAGTCGCGCCAGCCGTCCATATTTCGCGAGTATGTTTTGGCAGCTTCTCCGGTATTGACGTAGTAGGAGTAGCCGCCGGTTGCCTTCGCGTTTTCGCGAGGGTTGAAAATCTCCCCGCCGTGTTGGCCGGGATTCCAGCAGGCGAGGCAGAGCCGGATCTGGAGCTGCCTCTTTTTCTGTATGAGCTCGTCGCTTCCTTCCATGAGCTGCACGCAGACGGAAGGGATCGGAGCGGCCACGTTTGGCGGCAGCCGATCCTTCCCCGGAACGTATAACGGGAACGCCGCAGGGTGTACCATTACGACGTCGTAGCCGGTGTCGTTCCGGTAGTCGTCCGGCAGTTTGAGGGTGATCTTGCTGCATACGTTTTCAGTGAGCCAGCTCACTATTTTGTCGATACTGTTTACCAGTGTCATGCTGCCGTCACCTCCTTAGCTCATGCGATTCTGGCGAACCGCAATTTGTACGAGCCCCATTTCCGACGTAGTAGTGACGACGATCACCTCGCGGCCGTCCAGATTGAGAAGGCGGCCGGGATCCAGATTTTCCGGAAGGTCGGAGGCTTTTCCCATGATTACCATGTCGGCCTCGTCCATTCCGTGAATACGGTTGTCGCCGATTTTGCTCAGCTTTTCCAGCATGTCGCTGTCAATTACCACCGGGACTTCCTTTCCTTCGATCCGGTGAAGGTCTGCGAACTCGTCCAGATTCAGGAAAACGTCTGAGAGATCCTGCTTTATTTGGTCTTTGAAGCTCACGAGCTTATGCCTCGGAAGGTTCCGCCTCGATTTCTGCGGAGCTGTCAGCTTTGGCCTTGGCTGCCTCGATCAGGGCGATCACTTCCTTTTTGCTGCGGACTGCGCTCGCGTCTACGCCATACGCTGCTGCAGCCTCTCTGAGCTCTGTCATGTTCAGGCCGTTGTATTCTGAGGGAGTGCTTTCCGGCTCTGCCTCATACACGGCCACGCCAGCCTCCACCAGCTCAGCCTCGCGGGCTGCGGTGATAGAGAAGGCGGGAGAGTGTTTCGTCATAGGTTCCACGGTTCCGTTTTTCACGAGCCCGTAGGTGCCTTTGATCATTCGGATCATGTACTCACCTCCGTTATTCCGGATCCGCTGCGTTCAGATCCGGGAGATCGTCGCCGTCTGCGTCCTCGTCGTCAACTACGCCGCCAGCGGTTACTTCTGCGGCTGCGATCGCGTCCACATATTCGGCTTTCTTTTTGCAGCCGGTAACGTCAACGCCGAGATCCCCCGCGAGGTTCTGGAGCTGCTGGATCGTCATTTCTTCGAGCTGGCTCTTTGCGAGGTGGCCGGTTACTTCCTGCTCGTCCGCCTCGTCTGCTTTGATTACGCCGCCGATATATTCAGCGACGCCAGCAGAGACGAAGTGCTCTGCCTGAGTGTCCTCACACTCAAACGGGCCGTCTGCTGCTGTCTTTCTCTTGTGGGCGTGCTTGGCGTCATAAAAACCAACGGTTCCCACTGTTACCCTGATTTTTCTCATGGTCTTGCTCCTTTCTGCTCGTTGCGCTTAGTTGATAACTTTCGCCACGCTGAACGGGCACTCGTTGTTAGGCATAGGCAGCGGCGCAGAGCTGAGAACGAGCTCGCGGAGGTTGTGAGTGGCGTCGCTGATATACTTCGGCACGTCCACGCCGGTGTAGGTGTGGAACTCGCCGTCGGCCTGTTCAACCTGAGTGATCGCGCCGTAAACGGTGCGGCCAGCAGCCGGAGCGCCTACAGCGATCATGCCCTGCGGGATATACTGCTTTACGGTACCGTCCAGCTCGGTGTAGGTGTCCTCATAGGTGAGGAAGTCGATCATGCGGCCCTTGATGTTCAGGCGGGCGATCTTAGAAGCGCCAGCAGGCAGAGTCTCAGGATCTACGCCTCCGATATGGTAGTTGCGGTTGTCGAGCAGTTTCAGGATCCACGGATTGCGGAGGAAAAGATCCGCAACGTCCGGAGCCATGAGGCACTCAGTCGCAGGGAGCCCTCTCGTGCTTAACATGGAGATCATGGCGGCCACGTCGTCGATCATCTGCTTGCCGCCTGCCTCGGTGTCGGCCCAGTCTGCGGAAGGGGTGTATTTTGCCGGGTTGCTGGCGCCGTCGTAGTAGCGGACTTCCTTTTCCTCGTAGGTGCCGAGGTCGTCCGTGTACTCGTGCATAATGCAGCCATTGGTGAAGATTACCTCCGCAGCCATGGCCTCCTTTCTGCGGGTGTTCATGTCGCGGAGTTCGTCGAGATCTCCGAGCATGATCACGCCCTGTCTCTGGGCCGGAGTCAGGTTAGTATAAAGAGCCTCCCCGAAGCCTCTCTTTTTCAGGTCGTCAATGGAGAGCGGGCGCTTCGGTGCAATATGCGCCGGAGTGAAGCGCTTCATGGTGTAGCCTTCGCGCAGGATCGTGATTCCACCCTTGCGAGGTGCTACAAAAGGTGCCGCTTTCTTGGATCCCTTGCGGTATTCCACCAGCACGTCGTCAGTGGCGAACACGTCAGAGGCGGCGTTAGTAGGGAAGTAGCGATCCAAAAGGAAAGAGTGAAGCGGCGGGAGCTGCTGCACGGAGGCGAGCAGTGTGTGGGTATCATAAAAATTAAAAGCCATTTGTCTGTCCTCCTTGTTTTTTAGTATGCTACGGCGTCAGAGAGCAGGATTCCGGCAGAGCGGAGCGCTTCCTTGTCCGTTTCGCTGATCGCGTGGCTGTTGTCAGTGATCAGGCTGTTCTCATTGAAATGGCCGGTACGGTATGCAGTCGTCACCGCGTCGGAAGCGGTTCCGACTTCCACGTCGTCAGCCAGCACGCAGTTGGCTGTCAGCGTCTCGTTGCTTTTCGCAGCGGTACCGAGAATTACACGCAAGCCGTCGCCTGCGGTACCGGCGGAGAGTGCCAGAACAGTGCCGCGCTTGTAGATTTTGGCCTCTGTGGCTTCCTTACGGATCTTCACAGTGAAAACCTCTGCGGGCGGGTACTGGCCGTTGATCAGGTTGTCGAAGCCTACGGCCCCGATCGTCTCGTCGAGTCTTTTACTCATTACTTCGTACCTCCTTTGGTCTGGTTGTAGGCGGAAACTACCGCCTGAATGTCTGCTGCGTCCTGTTCCTGAGCGCTTGCAGGTGCGCCGCCGTTAGGTGCTGCGCCTACGTCTGCTGCTCCGGATTTTGCTCCCTCTGCCTGATATGCTGCGAGGAAATTCTGGCCGGACGCTGCGCTGGTCTGCATAACACGGAAGCAGAGCTCCTGAGCTGTGCAAGGGTTGTCGCCGTACTTGGCGTCGTGTACGAGCTGCTGATCCGGGATAGAGGCGGCGATCGAGTCGATCTGCTCGATTCTCTGGCGTTCTGCTGCCACTGCCTCGCCGGAAGCGTTCTGCGCTTCGGTTCTTGCGCTGGCCTCGATCTGGGCCACGATCTCCGGGTATGCTGCCCTCAGTTCCTTCTCGTCCATAGGTTTGTTACCTCCTTCTTTTTTTGCCGCCTTTGTGGTCGGCTTCTTTTTATTTGCTCCGGGCTTTGCAGCCGGTGGAGTCGCGATTGCTTTCACCGGGATAGTGCCCGGCACATGCTGGAGCCCGTCAACGTTGTGGCGTACTCCATTAACAAAAAGCACCTTTCTGTCGGCGCTCATGCTCATTTCTGGATCGTCCTCGTCCTCTTTGATTGCGTCAGCGAAGCCCTTCTCCAGAGCTTCGCGGCCGGTGAACCACGTCTCCTTGGTCATCATGCCGCGGAGAGTATCGACTTCGATCCCTGTCTTGCTGTTGTAGATCTCGGCCACGGCTCGCTCGCTGGCGTCCATTCCTTTCATAAGCTGCTTCATGTCCTGCATGTTCATGTAGTCCCAGAGCATAACGCTTACGCCGTGGATCATAATTAGGGAACCGGGGTACACGGTCACGGTGTCGCCCGCGCACATGATAACGCTCGCAGCGCTGGCCGCGATTCCTTCGACAATGACGTTCACCTCACCGCTGAGAGCTTTCAGCGCGTTGTGGATTGCGATCCCGGTGTAGAGATCGCCGCCGCAGCTATTGAGCTTGACGGTGATGTGCCCCTTGTCTTTGACTGCTGCCAGATCCTCCATGAAGCCCTCCGGCGTGATAAAAAGGCCGGGCTCCGGTTCGCCTGTCCACCAGTCAACGGGCTGCTGGCTCATAACGTCACCGTAGAGAGTGATCTCGCCCTCGTCGTCGCCAGTGCTGGCCATATTCCAGAACTTTGTCGCCGTGGGAGTCTGTGGAGCAGCAGCCGGGCCCATGATCGGGCCACTATGTTTGGTTTTCATTGGCTTATCCTCCTTGTATGGTTTGCTTTATCTGCTCGCCGATCACGAGGCTGCGGAGAGCCACCGTGCCCCTCTTGCGAGCTGTTTCAGGGTTGTGCGGATTGTCGTCGCCTTCTGGCGGATCCTGTCCGTCGTCCGGTTCCGTTGTTCCGGTGCCACTCTGGTGAGGATCCGGTGGATCGCCTCCGAGCTTTTCGTTTTCACGCCTGAGCTGCTCCACGTTGCTGTCCCACTGGCCACCGTTGAGGCGGATCGTGCTCTGCTCGTGAGTGGAGAAGCCTTCGCTGCACGCGAGGATCTCGGCGGTGATTTCCTTCACCGGATCGAGCTGTCCCTGAGACGGGCCGAGCCATTCGCTGCCGAGGTATGCGGCGCGGATCGCCGGATTCTGGAAAAAGCCCGGCGCATAAATGCGGCCACGGGCCACGGCTTCGCTCATCCACACTTCATAGCATGGGCGGCAGAAGTCGTCCGCCAGCCATTCGCGGCGCATTTTGAACGCCTTCCACGCTTCCAGCAGAGCGGCACGGCTCGCACTGTATGAGGCGTTGAAGGATTTCAGGAGCAGATCGCTGGGAATTTCCAGCGCGGCGCCTACCTGTGCGCTGATCGCTTCGGCGAACTTGTCGAAACTTCCGTTCGGGTGCGTTGGGTTTGCAAATTCCACGCTTTCGCCCGGCCCCATGACATTGATCTGGCCCGGCCCCATGCTATACTCGTTCGGGTTCCGCATTTCTCCGGGTGGTACCTGATCCACCTCGTTGAATGGCATTTCATCAGTCGGGGCTTCTGTCTTAATGAAGGCAGTGTAAAAGCTCTCGACTACTGCGGCCATGAGTTCGGACTCGGTATATCTGCGAAGCTGCAGCAGCGGCTCGATCACCTGCGCGAGATAACTCACGCCGCGGTACTGATCCGGGCGCTCTGTGTCAATGACGTGGAGCACATTCGGAAGGCCGGTGCTTTTCTGGTATGCCAGAACGCGGGCCCATTCAGTAACCGGAGCGCCGAGCTCATACGGATAGTTGCTGCGTATGTGATACGCCACCACCATGCCGTTCTTGTCTACTTCCACGCCGTCGTATATGGTGTTGCCCGTTTCCGGGTTCTTTCCGGTCGTGTAGTAGAGCGTTGTCCCGGCCCCGTAGTTGTTCGGGGTTGCGATCCTGTCGGACTCGATCAGGTGAACGCGGAGAGAGTAGGGGAGCAGCCGAGTGGTTTCGTACTGCTTGATCAGCCCTATGCAGTCACCGGAGAGTAGCCACGAGATCAGCGTGAGCTGCTGGAGCCCGTAGAAGTTATTCATGCCGGTGGCGTCGCAAGCTCTCTTGTTGTTGGCCCAGAGGGCAAACTCTCGCTCGGTTTCTTTTTGCCACCGTTCTGCCTGATCCGGTGAGAGTCCGAGCACTTCGCGGTCGATCCGGCTTTTGAGTCTGAGCCCGACGCCTACCACGTTTGTGCGGTTGGTCTTGATCGCTGAGGTAGCGATCGGTGCGGCCATGTATAACATGCGGGCGCGTTGGCGCATGGTGTAGTTGTTGAAGTCTATATCCTCGTGAGCGGATCCGCTTGGAGCATTGAAGCCTTTCACGGCTTTTTTTCTCCAGCTTGCGCCTGCTTCGCCGTAGCCCTTATTCTGAGGGCGCACGTTATCCGGGAGATATAGCCCCCTTGTTTGGTCGTACTTCGTTTTTCTCACCTCCTTGCAAGTAATTAAAAACGGCAGCGGCCGCGGTATCTAAAGGAGCGAAAATTTCCCGCGGTCGTCGCCGTAGTAAAGCCAGCCGATCGGCCAGCGTTTACCCATTTACCAGTCGCGGGGGACTACCCCCACGGCGCGGCGAGCAGATCCGCCCGCCAGTTCCGCCTCCAGCTCGCGGACTCGCTTTTGCAACTTCGCGATCATGTCCTGAACGGAAGCGAGCGAGGTCTGGTACCGTTGCAGGTTTCTGGAGCCGATTGTGTAGAGCTGCACCCCGTCTTTGCTGAGCATGTCAGCCTCACGGGCCAGATACGCACTGAGTCGCGCCCTCGTTTCTGTGAGCTCTTGCTGTATGATTTCTTTTGTTCTCATGGGTTCACCTCCTTACCACTCGTCGAAGTAGTTCCGCGCTGCCGGTTTCGGTTTTCGGCGCTGCGTCGGTTTGGTCTGCGGCGTTTCTTGGACATTTTTCAGACGTCGCTCTACTGCGAACATGTCCGGATCTATGATTTTTAGCCCGGCGTTCGCATAGTTTCGGCAGTCGAGGGCCTCGTTCCGGTTGTGTCCGGGGATTTTTACCCAGTGCCACTGGTTGCCGCGCTTTGTTTGCGTGAGCTCCAGACGTTCGGAGAGCAGGCCGTTGAAATAATAGGTATCGTAGCCGCAGGACTCGTGGATCGGAAAATGGCAATATTTCGGGCCAGCCTCCTGAACCTTTAGGCTTGACATGATCGTTTCCTTTCCGGCGTCAACTCCGAGCGTGTAGAGCCAGCAGGTGATCCGCTTGTTGTCCTTGATCGGAACCTTTGACGGAGGCGTCACGAACGGGATCCCGTCGCCACCCTTGCCCTTGATAGCAAAAACGCGCTTGTTTTTACGCTCACGGCAGCGAGTGTACACCTCTTGGGTGTAATGGCCGCCGGAGTCCACGCAGGTGATCGAGATCCGCAGCCCTTTTCCGTCCTTGAAGCGGTAAACGTGGTCGATCACGTCGTCGAGCTGCTGCCATACCTCGTCGGTGTCTGGTTTTCCCATGATGTAGCCCTTTTTTATGCCCCACGTTTCACCGTAGAAGCCGTGGCCCACGACTTCGTACTCCAAACGGTTGTCCTGAGTATCTACGCCGCAGGTGAGAACGAGAACGCCCTCCGGGACTTCGACGGGAGAGCCGTCGGCGTTGGTGCCGTAGTCCTCGCGCCGGGCCAGCATGGTGTCCTCGTCGGCTATGTCGCCGCGATCCTCCCAGAGCTCGCCCAGCAGCGTGTTGTAAACTACTTTGAGCTTCTGTGGATCGTCCTTGGCTTGCAAGAATTTGAGCGCGATCTTTTCCCATGGAGTCCATGGAGAAGAAAAAGCGTTCAGCCAGAAGGAACGGACGCCCTCGTCGTAGGCCGCCGGGTTCTCGGCGATCCACTTCGCGGGCTGCTTCCGCATTTTTTCCTCTGGCACTATGCAGCCGCAGGAGGGGCAGCACCATGTAATCGGGCCTACGATCTTGTACGCTTTCTTTCCGCGGACTTTGGCCACGGTATGCTCGAAGTGTATACGGTCGAAGGTGATCTCGCCGTACTCTCCGCACTCAGGGCACTGGTGGCACCAGCGTTCCTGTGTGCCGAGGTAGTAGCTGCTTTCAATGTTCGAGGCGCCTTTTATGGTCGGAGTTGATACCTCGACGGCCTTCGCATTGTAGAACGTGGCCTGTCTGGCTTCGGCCAGAGCCCACGGATCACCCTCAGCACCGGCGGACACGGCCCAGCGGTCGCGCTCGTCGCCGAGAATGTAGCGGGCAGGAGTGGAAGCCAGAGCGGAGGCGCTGTTGGATCCTGTGATCGTGAGCATACCGCCGGGGAATGACTTCTGGAGGATTGTGTTCCCGGAGTCTTTGCTTTTGACGTCGGAAACTTTCGCCCTCAGCACCTTACTGTCTCGTATCATTGGAGCGATACGGAGGCGTGAGAACTTTCGGGCGTCGTCGAGGGAGGGCTGGACGAACAGGATCGAGCCGGGATCTTGGTCGATAATGTAGCCGATTATGTTCAGCTCCAGCTCAGATTTTCCCACCTGAGACGCTGCCACCATTACAATCTTTCGGATCCTCGGATCCGTGAACGCTTCCATAGGTTCCCGCAGGTACGGCGTGCGCGAAGTGCGCCACGGGCCAGACTCCGCGGAGTTCTCCGGGGATAGGCGGCGGTGTCTATCGGCCCATTCGGCCACCGTCAGATCTTCGGGTGGCTTAAAGTTGCGAATGGCCGGTGCTATGGCTGCGTTGAGTTTCGCGGTGGATTTTTTAGTCGTCGGCTTCATCAGCGGCCACTATGATGTCGCTCCAGCCTTCACGATCCCGCACCCGCCGCTGATATACCGCCGGATCGTAGTTGTAGTTTGCGAGCTCGTTCAGAATTTTGTAGCACTCCGCCCGGATCAGTGCCGAGGCTTCGTTGGCGCTTGCCACCTGCACAACGTCCATGGCCAAACGTCCGGGGAGTGCCATTATCATGCTGCGGACAGTGTAAACGAGGTCATTCGTCACGGCCTCCACGTCCTCGCTGCGGTGCATTTTGCCTTCGAGCTCTTTCAGTTGCATGGCTGCCATGTCTGCCTTACTGCGTTTCATGTCAGCCTCGGCCCGCAGCTTCTCCATTTCAACCTGAGCAGTGTCGGCGCTTTTGGCCTCTCGGCCGTTGGCTTTGTCGCTCAGGTAACGGATATAAGATTGCACCGTCGGAAGCAGATCGAACATGTACGGCCGCTGTTGGGCGGCTGGAATAATTCCCTCTTTTGCGAGCTGCTGGATCCGGCGGTCGGTGACGCCGAACAGCTTCGCAATAATGGCAGCGTTTTGGAGATTCTGCTTGCCTTCCGCCATGGCGCCACCTCCTTTCTTTGGGGCAAGCGAAACGAAACGGCCTGAAAAAATTTTTCTGAGTCTGCGCGTGTTTTGGGCTCGCCAGCACCGCAGGCGTTTGGCGGCCCGGACAGTACCTTCGGGCTGCGGAAAATTTTCGGCGCGGTTGCTCGGTCGAGCCACTTTGCCTTTTGCTTCTTTGGTTTGGTCGCTTTGTTTCGCTGTTCTTTGTTGCTGTTGCTTTTGGTTTCGCTTTGGCTTTGCTGTTCGATTGCTTCGCGCTTGGCTTGCTGCTTGGCGCGTGATCGTTGGCTTGGCTTCGGCTCGTGAGCTCGGAGTGTTTGGCTATTTCATTACTTGATCTATGTAATGGTTGAAGCGCTCGCCGAGCTTCTCGGAGATTGTTGTCTCAATGGTTTGGCGTGCTTTGCCGTCGATCATCTGAGGCACGGACAGAGTACGCACGGCCTCGATCGGGGAACGCCCCCTCCCAGTCTTTTGAAACGGAAGCATGGAGCCGCCGTTTCCACCGGTGAGGAACACGTTCGAGCCGAGGCTCACACGGGATCCCTTAATAATCGTCGCCTTGACTTGGTACGGTCGCGGTGGTCGAACCATTGCAACGTCGCCAGCTCCGGCGATCAGTTGGCCGGGGATTCTGATCGGCTTCTTTTGCTGAGCGCTTGGTCTGGACTTCGGGCTCATTTTGAAATGCGTCGGCGTCAGTGTCCGCCCCTTATAAATGAGGGAGGCACTATCAACTTGAACCCCCGCCACTTGGATTGAGCTCTGCCCCCTCCGAGGTTGTTGTTTGGCCTCGTTGATTGCGGCAGTGTCTACTCCATAGTGTTCGCGGATTCCCTTCGATACCCACGCAGGCGCACGGCTCATAAAGTCGTTGACGGTTTTCTTGATTGCCGTCTGCCCGCCGTTCTCCAGTTTGTTGAGTCGCTTCACAATGTCCTCAGCTCCGGAGCATGTCACGGTGAAGCTGCCAGAGGTTCGGCGGCTTTGGCCGGTATAGAATAGACCGCCCATGTGTTTGCTCCTTCCTGTGGAAAATTTGCACCCCTCCCAGTTCTTTTCTGAGGGTAGGCACATAGGAAAAACCGTCCGGATCTTTGTCATGTCCCCGGACGGCTTTCGCTGTTATACAGAGTAGCACGGTGGTTTATCCCCTTTTATCCCTTTTTGTCCCTTTTTATCCCCCCCCTGTGTGCTCGTGAGCGCTCCGCCTGTTGCTTTCTCCTGAGTGGGTGCATTTCTTCGAGTGCACAAAAAAGCCCGCCGTCGGCCTTCCTGTGGCTTCTGGCGGGCGTTGTTATCCCTGTTCTTGTTTTGCTCTGTATATTCTGGCCAGCGATTGAAGCGCCGAGCCGTGCAGCTTGAATGTTCTTTTGAGGTAGCGCTGCTCGTGTTCGTCGTAGTCCTCCCGGCTACCATGAAGCGCGGCGCATACTGTCCACCAGTTCGCTGCGTCGAAGTAGTGCATTTCTAACACGGTCTGCTCATCCGGCTTTTCCATTTCGGAGATCAGGGCCTCCAGTTCGCTGCGTTCCTGATCCTCGTCTGCGATCATACGGCGGATCGTTTCCTCCAGCGTTACCTTCTGGATCACCTGCCGTTCCTGTTTGCTGGTTCCGTCGCCACCGCCTCCGGATATTCCGTCGAAGCTCGGCGAGGATATGGAGCCCATGACGGCCTCCAGATTCTCCAGCCGTTCGATCTGGTTGTCGATCCTGCGGTGGAGTGCTGCGTAGCTTTCCAGCTTTTTCTTGATCTCGTCGGTTTCCTTCGGCTGTTTTGCCTCACTGTTCTGGTGCATGGGTTCCACCTCCTTTCGCTGGCTTATTCCGTGAACATTCTCTCGAAGTGCTCGCGGCCCAGCTCTTTACCCTTCCTGAACAGTCGGATCCCGGTCGTCTTGCCGGTTGTCTTTATGTAGCGCTTTACGATCACGTCCACAAATGCAGGCTCCATTTCCATGACATAGGCAGGCTGCCCGACGCTTTCCGCAGCGATCAGAGTCGTGCCGGATCCTCCGAAGGTGTCGAGGACGCCCTCGGCCCACTGTGTATTGTCCAGCAGCTTCTCCAGTATTTCCACCGGCTTTTGTGTCGGGTGGAGTTCATTCCCGGAGCGGGTGGCTTCGATCACGTTCCCGTAGCCCTTGTGGTTGTCCCACGCTGGCTTTGTTCTATGGGCGAACATGACGAGCTCATGCTGGGCCCTCCAGCCGTTACCCATTCCCGGTGTTTTCTTATTCCAGACTATCATATTCCGGATCGCAAGGCCCGAAGCCTCCACCAGATCCCACAAATAGAGCCACATTCTCCAGTCTGTGAAGATGTAGGCCACCTTTATGTCGGTAGTGGAGAGGACGGCCCTCATCAGCGTTTGGTAGCCTCTGGTGCTGAGGTTATCCGAGCTGATCGTCGGCGTTTTCTGCCCGCCGTTGCCGTCGGACTGTTTTGTTCCGATACTTCCGACGGACTTCCCGGACTCCTGAAAACCTCCGGAGCAGTACGGCGGATCTGTGAGAAGGATCTCCGGGTGCTTCCCGTCCAGCAGCAGGCGCATGGCGTCCTCGTCCGTGGAGTTGCCGCAGACAACGCGGTGGCGTCCGAGGATCCAGAGGTCGCCCTTCTGGGTGATCATTCCGTCACCTTCTGGAGCTTCCGGGATCTCGTCCGGCTCTGTGAGGTCATTGTGCAGGGCTTCGGCCAGACCGGTGACGAGGCTTTCCACTTCCTTGTCGGTGTAGCCGGTCAGCTCCATGGGGATCTCGCCGGTGTCAATGTCGGCGAAAATGTCAGCCAGCAGCTTGTTGTCGATCTCTGCCAGCTCTGCGATCCGGTTGTCGGCCACCAGATCGGCGTATTCCTCGGCCTCGTTCGTGTAGTTCTGGTAGTCCACCGGCACTTCGGTGAGTCCTTCGAGCTTGGCAGCAGCGAGGCGGCCGTGGCCCTTTACTATGAAGCCGGAACGCTTCGACACTGTGATCGGCGCCCTCCACCCGGTCTGGCGGATAATGCGGCCGAGCGCTTGGATCTGTGCGTCCGGGTGTGTGTTCGGGTTCTTCGGGTTGGGGATCAGTTTCTCAATGGCCACGATCGCGTCATGGGCGCAGAATACTGGTACCCCTCCAGCGGTTGCCTTTGGCTGTGCTTCTGTTTTATAGTCCATTTATTCGTCCTCCCTTACATACTCCCCGGCGTCTGCTGGAATGAGTCCGCACTCGAAGGCGCGGCAGATCTCCAGCTTTGACGCTCTGAGGATTTCGTTTTCTTTGCAGCCGGTGTTCCAGCATTTTTCACATATTTCTGGCATTGGCTACTCCTTCCGCGGCTTCGGCGCGTTCTGCACGTTTACGGTGTCCAGAGTGCGGGCTGCTTTCAGTATTCTGCGGCGGTAGCGCTTCCAGCTCTCGTCCTGTTTCTTTACGACGCCATAGATCGGGCCCACATTGGAGAGGGTGAGCTGTTCCATGGTTTCGTATTTTGGTAGGCTGCGAGGGGAGAGCCCCAGCTTTTCGCGGATCCTTTTCTCGTAGTCGGTGTTGTTTTCGCCTTTATTTCTTCTAATACCATAAATGGGGCCGACGCCGTTTAGCGTGAGCCCTTTCATGGATTCGTCCAGAGTGTGGGAGATCTTTCTCCTGCGATTGTATTCCCTGATCTTTTTCCCGGTTCGCCCGATCCATATCAGGAGAGTGGCCACCCAGAGAGTGATCAGCAGCAGAGCGGTGGGTACCCACACGAGCCCAGCGATCACCACCGGCCAGCTCATTGAAATAATGCCGCAGGCTTTCAGGATTGCCAGCACGGCCACGCCTGCGAGTGTTGCCAGTGTGTAGAGTATCGGCCAGCCCATAGGCTTGTTCTTGTTATCGTCCATTTCGTCCTCCTTTTCTTTTGGCTGCTCGTCTGGCTGCGCGGTTCGGTCGCACCGGTTCTCGCCTGATCGGCCAGCGGTAGAGCGGGGCCGGTTTTTCCGGATTGCCCCGCAGCATATCGCCGCCGATCTTGTAGAGTGCTTCCGAGTAGCTCAGTGTGGTGCTTTCCGCCAGCCTGTGAGCCTGTTTTTCTATGTCGTCGAGGTCACGCTCCAGATAGAAGGCCAGCGCTTCGGCGTATCGCCTGCACTGGAGCGTCTCCAGCACGTCCCACGGTATTTTCCTGCCGGGGAAGTAGTGCCTCGCATCTATTTTGAGAGAGTAGAGCCCCTCTGTGTTATTTTCTTCTTTCACGCTTTGCCCTCCTTCGCTGCGCGCGGTTTGGGCCTTCCTTTCGGAACGGTGACAGAAGCCCGGCTTTGATCGCGCACTCAGTACAGAGCATTTTCGCGCCCTGTTCTTTGGCGAGGCGGCCAGCTTCCGGGTGTTTCCAGCATTTCCGGCCGCATATCGGGCACTCGACTGGCTCCCAGTCCGGGTGCTTGGCCTGCACGTCGCCGTTCAGGTTTTTGTCCAGCGGGAGGCAGAGGATCCCGCCCCGGTCGGTCTGCTTTCTCGGTGTCAGATCGAAGCCGTGAGCCCGGAGCTGTTCGCGGGTGTTGTTGGTGCTTTCTTCCTGCTTTACCTCCAGCACTTCCACCTTGTCCAGTGGCAGGCAGAACGAGCCCTGCGGCTCCCATTTCTTTGCCTTCCAGTTCTCTGCGAACTTCTCCAGCGTATCGAACGGGCAGAGGCCCGCCTCGGTTTCGGTCTGGAATACGGTCTGCATGACCGCCTCGTCCTCTGAGTCCTCCCAGCCGTAGAGGTGCCAGCTCTCGCGGTTGTCGTAGTCCCACTGTGAGAACCAGAGCACATGGCCGTCGATCGGCCAGCCGGTACCTCTTACTTTTCCGGTGATAACTTTCGGTTTATATTCCATGGTTTTGTCCTCCTTAGAAAATTCTATTTAATGCAATAATAAGCACGATCACGGCCACGAAGGCGATCGTGATGTTCTGCTGTTTGAGTCCGTCTTTTTCTCCGATAACTCCAAAAAGCAGGAGAGCGGCCACGAGGGCCAGCACTATGTTTATGATCAGCATGTTCTTGTCCTCCTTTGGTTTGCCGGGAGAGCTTGGCCCTCCCGGTATGTTCCCGACATTTATGTCGGCCACATTATGCAATGATCGTGATTTTTTCGCGATCCGGAACGTCTGCCAGTGCTTCGGTGAGGTAGTTCTTTACATTGTCCACCGCCTGAGACTTCCAGAGGCCGCCGTCGGCAGCCACCAACTTGAAGGCAGGGGCTCCGCCGCGTCCCTCGCTGATTCTGAACACGAAGTCGCTCGCAGGCTGCGGAACTTCCAAAAATGTGCGGTACGGGATCAGGCTCACCGGGTTAGGAACGAAGGCGGCGTCCTTTGTGGTCACTCCTGTTTTAATGATCGCCTGCTGGCTTACGCCGTCGTCTGAGAAGGTTCCCTGCTGTGTGTTCACGATATTGCTCGCCATAATGGTGACGGCTTCACGGTCGTCTGTTTTCTGGAAGCATGACTGCATGGCCACGAGGAAGCTCTCCTGATCATATTCGCGGCCGTATTCAAACTGCGGCAGCAGGGCGTTGACCTCGAACAGAGTCTCGCGGTCACGCTCGGCCAGCAGCCCAGAGTAGAGCAGCACCTTTGTGGCACTTACCACCTGAATGATCATTCTGTCGCGGAGTTCCTCGCAGCTTTCCTTGATATAGTCCACCAGAGAGGTGAGAGTGGTCGCTTTGATCGGCTCGGCCTTGTCGGCTGCGTCATAGCGTCTGAGATCCTTCGTGCAGTATGTCCGGCCGTTGATCTCGATTGTTTCTGGCTTCTCAGCCTTTACGGCCAGCCCTGTGATATATGCGATTGCTTCTTTGATTCCTTCCATTTTCTTGACCTCCTTATGCTTCTTTTGCTGGTGCGATTTTTACCACCTTCATGTTATTGCGTCCGCCGGTTGTCTGGCGGTCGTCCGTAGGCTGCCCGGCGGTTTCGTATACCTCGCCGGTGTCCGGATCATAGTCGCGGCCCGGAACTAACTCAGCAGCGGCAGCAGGCGCCTGTTTTCCTCTGTTTTTCAGATCCAGAGGTTTGCCGGTTGGATTCTGTACCGGTGTAGGAGCTGCAGCCTGCGTTTCCTCTGGTTCGGGATCCTGATCAGTGTCCGTGAAGTCGGAGAGATCCATCTGTCCGCGGATCTGCCCGTCGTATTCGGCGATCTCGATCTGGCCGGTTCTCATATTGACGCCCATCACCATTTGCGTGTCGATCGCTTCGGTAGCTGCGAGCTTTGTCGTGACAGCGATCTGAGTTCCTACCATTTGGCGAGTTTTGTTCGGCGTAAATTTAATATTTACCGTGATCTGGCGCTTGGTGGTTGCTTCTGTATTCGGGTTCTGAATATTTTCAGCCACCTGCATGAGTGCCTCGTTGAGCTTCTCGGCGAAGGCTCCGCCTGCGAGGGCTTCGAGGTTGATCTTTGCCTGTACTTTCTGCTTTTTCATGTGCTTACCTCCTTACCGCAGCCCATACGGCTGTATTTTTTCCGGTTCTTTTGCTCGGTTTCTTTCCGACGACTTCCAGAACTCCGGCACCTTTCAGCTCTGTGAGTCTCGGTGCCACGAAGTTGCGGTCGTAGTATTTCAGGTGGCCCGCAGCCACCAGCTCGTCGGTGATTTCTTCCACTGTCATTGACCGGTTTCCGAGGGTTTCTAATATTAGCTTGCAGCGTTCGCCGCTGCGTGTTCGTATGCCGTCGTAACTTTGGCGGCGTGTCTGTTTAGTGATCCCGTCCATGGTTTCCTCCTTATCTGAACCGGCGGAGCAGTGGCTCCGCTGGCTCTGGTGCTTTTATATGTGCCATGTGGCAAACTCGCGCCCGGTGTTTTCCGGACTCCGCCACACTATGACGGCGGAAGGAAACGGAGCTGCGTCCTCGCCGTTTCCGTCCTCGTCGGTGAATTTCAGGCGGCCGCGGAGGAATCTCACCTCGCTGGCCTTGCCGAAGATCCAGTCGTGAAAATACGCTGTGTCAGTCCTCGAAGGAATGAGCATAACCACGGTGGTGCCGGGCTTCCGGCTTTCTTCGTAGCCTTTGCGTACCCAGTCTGCGATCGCTCGGCCGTATGGCGGATTGCAGAACACGCGATACCCCCCCCAGTCTTGCTTTAGGCCGTCGTCGTCCGGTGTGAAGTGTTTCGTGCACTTGGCGCTTTTGTCGGTGCTGGCCGGATCCAGTTCAAAATGAAACTCGCGATCCAGTTCCGCGAAGAAGTCCGGCGGAGTACACCAGCACATGTTCTTACTGCTCAGTAGTGCGTCGTTCATTGATTCGTTCTCCTTTCTGTGCTTTGTAAATCCCGCAGCCGTCCCCGTTATTCATGCACGGATCCGGGAAGGTCGTGTGGTGCATACAAATTTTTAATGGTTCGCCCGTCTGTTTGTTTAAGAACTTTCCGCTCAGTATGGTGCATGATTTTGGGATTGCAAAAGGCCCGATTCTGCGGAGTTCGCAATATTCGCATTTCATGGCGTGCCTCCTTCCTCGGTGTAGTCGATCTCCACACCTTCCAGCAGTTTGAGGATCCCGGCGATATATTGCACGCGGTACGGCTCCAGATCTTCGATCTTCATGTGTTTACGCCCGTAGAGTTGTTTCATGTCTCGCCATACTTCCCACGGTACCCGGTAGAAGTTTTCCAGCCCCACGCTCACCATTATGAAGGTAGCAGCTCCGAGCTTGTGGTGGAGCGTCAGACTTTCCACCTGCTCAGGGGTGAGGCGGCTCTGGTCGATCTTGTCGCTGTCGGTGTGCTTTGCCTCAAATACAACGGCTCGGCCGCCAGTGAGCGTTCCCTTGAAGTCCGGCTGCCCGGCTTTGGTGTAGCAGGCGAGGAACCGGCCCTGCCGGTCTGGCTTCCTGAGTGGCTTCATGGGCTCTGGAGTTTTTTCGACGAAGGCCACACCCTTGTCGCAGTACCAGTTCAGACTTGCGGTGATCATATTCTCGAAGTGTTCACCGGCGCGCTTGCTCTGGAGGCCCTTCTGGCTATGCTGTACCCGTGCAAGGGCTGTGCTGGCTGTTGGATCCGGGTAGCCTTCGCTGTTTCTTCCCGGAACCGTGTCCCAGCTCATTGATCTACCTCCGGGCTTGCGTCTTTGTCGGCCTCCAGTGTGATGTCGTGGCCGGGGTGGCGTCTGAGCTCGATCGCAAGGTCTAAGATCATTTCGCCATTGATCCGCACGGTGGTGGACTCGATCGCGGCGACTCCGTTCAGGTTCCCGACGTGAGAGGGGAGGACGATCAGGGCGTCACCGATCGGAAGTGTTTCGGCTTCGCGGTTTCTGTAAAGCTCGGCAGCGTCCCGGATCGGGATCTGGTGCTGCTTCGCGTATTTGATCTCGTTTCTCATGCCTTCGCTCGGATTCTCGATACCATAAACCCAGAGCTCGTCGCACATGGCCAGAAGCGAGAGGCCCATGTCCATGCCCGCGGCGCGTTCCTCCGGCTTGGTGTCGTCAAGAAACTGGGTAAAATATACATGAGGCGCGATCGGGATCACGTCGTCCCAGAGTTCGACGGCTTCGCGGCAGTAGCGCTGGGCCTTTTCTATGTTCTTTTCAATGTCCCCGCGGCACGGGGAGCAGATGTAAACCAGTTTTTTTCTCATGCGCTTGCTCCTTTCACGGTTTTGCTCAGCAGCTCATTGTATAAATTCCGGTAGAGATCGCGCTCCGTTTCGAGCTTGATCTTTTCAATGTCTGGATCCGGCCGGACGATCTGGAGTGGCTGCTTGCTCATTTCTTCCAGTAAATGCTCCGCTTCTTTGGCTGCGGGCTTCGGATCCATGAAGTCGATCCCCAGAGAGATTGCCAGAGCAGAGTCCACGGCTGCGAGCTCGCTCTTTGTCAGTTTTCCGATCAGTGTCCCGATCCGCTTCGTGCTTACACTGTTTACCTGTTCACATAAGACAGTAGAAGGGGAGAGTGCGCTCCGGATAAATACATGAGTAGGGAGGTCGTTTTTCGGTTTGGTGGTCATGTATACCACTTCCACAACCTCGCTGTTTTCGTTGTTCTTGTCATTTGAGACGATCACCGCAGGGCGGCCGCCTCGCTGTTCGCTTCCGGTTTCCCGGTATGTGCTTTCAATGTAATAAATTTCACCGCGTTTCATGGTTTGGCTCCTTCCTGAGCAGCCTCAGCAAGTCGCTGCTCTTGTATTTTGCAGGTGTCCGGGTTAATCTCTATCCCGATATAGTTCCGCCCTTCTTTGAGGGCTGCGGCTCCTGTGGTTCCACTTCCTGAGAACGGATCCAGAACCGTGTCGCCCGGTTTACTCCCGGCCAGTATGCAGATCTTGGCCAGTTCCTCCGGGAACGTGGAGAGGTGGGCGCCTTTATATGGCCGTGTGGCGATTGTCCAGACGTCCCGGCGGTTTCTCTTGCCGGTTTCATTTCTCTGGAGCCCGTGGCTGCCTCGATCCACCTCAGAGCTGTTGGCTTTGGCCTGATCGTGAGTGTAGGCAGTGCCGCCGCGGAAGGTTTTTGCGTTGCCGCGCTTCCGGCCGGGCTTTTTCGGATCGTACCCGACGGCCAGCTCCTTGACGGCCTCGGCGTCGTAGTAATAGGCGGCCGCTTTGCTGAGTAAAAAAACATACTCGTGAGATCTTGCCGGTCTGTCTTTGGCGCTTTCTGGCATGGCGTTGGGCTTGTTCCAGATAATGTCCGCCCGGAGGTACCAGCCGTCACTTCTGAGAGCCAGAGCCAGCAGCCACGGGATCCCGATCAGATCCTTGCGCTTGATCCCTCCGTCCTCGATATGCCTCGCGTAGCTGTCGCCGATATTCAGCCAGAGGGTGCCGTCGTCTTTCAGGACTCTGGCGACTTCCCGGAAGGCTTCCACCAGCTTGCGGGTGTATTCCTCCGGAGAGCTTTCGGTTCCGAGCTGATCGGCGGCTCCGTAGTCTCTGGCGTTGTAGTAGGGTGGTGAAGTTACGCAGACGCTGCAGCATTTGTCCGGCAGCTTTCTGAGTTCCTCCAGTGCGTCACCTTGTAGGATCATCCCAGCACCTCCCCTCTGAGTTCGAGCTTCGTTTGTTCGACGATCTGGCTCTCCAGTCGGAGGGCACCGCGGGTGATAGCCTCCATTTCCTGCTCTTTCCTGCGGCGTTCACTTTCCCTGTACTCTATCAGGCGTTGGCCTTTGTCCGGAAGGGATCCGGCCGCGTTGTCGATCTTCTCGGTTAATTGTGCCGGTGTCATGCTGCGAGACTTTTCCCGTTCGTACATTGGCGTGTACTGTTGCATGAAGGCTACCCGATCCATGCCGGGCTTGCCGCCTATGTATGCGCTGCGGTGCATTTCCCAGAGGGAAGTCCAGCCGATTGACTCAACGGCTCGCGCCACCAGAGGCGGGAGCTGGCGGGAGAGATCTCCGTGGTTGAATTGTCCGGCGCTGTACATGAGGTCGCTCACGGCCAGCCATGCCTTGTCCGGCTCTATGAGTTCCGGGTGCTGGATCTCCAGCATGATCTCCCGGACTTCGGCCACACTCGGCGGCCATTTGTTTGTTGCAATGTGTTTTTTTACTGCCAGCGCTACGATCCCGGATTCGTCTTGCTCAAACATCATGGCCCAGAGATTCACCGTGGCCTCGATTGCTTTCGCGTCCTTGAACTTATCAAAATTCGGGTAGGCGGTGACGACGATCGCCACCAGTCGAGCCGCGTCTGCTTTTGTCATATCTCGAAGCCTCCTTCCTCGTCTGCGATTATCCCCGCGAGCACGTCCATGGTGTCAGGTTTTCCACAATTTCCACCCGGTCGCTGTTGATAGCTTCCGGATCCGGCAGGTGGGAGAGGTTCGTCGTCCCAGCGTCCCTGATTGATCCATGTTGACGGGTTGGGAATGAAGCGGCCGCCTTCTCGCAGCCATTGTTCCGAGGTTTTAGCTGTTGCCACTGCCTGCATGATCTTCTCGAACAGTTCAGCGTCGGGTTTTGCCTTTTCCCATGCCTTCTGTGCTGCTTTCTTGCCGACTTTCTTCGGGTATGCAGTCCAGAACTCTGCGAAACGTCGTTCCTGAGCGCTTGGCTGCTTCTCGGCTGCGGGGGTTATGGGGGTATCCCCCTTATTTTCTGGTCTACTCTGGTCTACTCTGGTCTGGTCTACTCTACCTGCGGTCTTTTTCTGGTCGCTCTTGCTTGCGTCCGCAGACTGTCCGGCGGTCGTCCTCCGGTCGTTTGACTTAGCAGCAGCGCGGCGGGCTCTCGAACGGTTTTTCTCATTTTCTCGCTGTTCGATCAGCTTTCCGGTGTACTCGCTCCAGTCGTGGATCTCCAGAACGCCGTCCTCCGTTACGTCCAGCAGAGACGCAGAGGTCAGGGCGGCCACAAATTCCTCCGGATCTTTGTCCCACTGGGCCGCTCTTGCGATCATTCTGTCGGATATTCCAGCGAGGGATCCGTCCGGTGCGTTATCAATGGCCCAGAGCCAGAACGAGATCAGCAGGCCGAGCATGTGAGCCGGTTCAATATCGAGCTCGTCAGCAGCAGCCAGCACCTTGCGGTGGTCTTTCAGTTGTTGGTGAATTTGGATCCATGCCACTGTCGGCACCTCCTTTCGTGGTTTGTTTCTGGTTCGGCCGTAGAGTTCCGCCGGTCTGTCCGGCGGTCGTCCTTCGGTCGGTGTTATTAGTTAAAAGGAAGCTGTCCGTCGTCCGGTATGTCCATGAATCCGTCGTTGTTGGCGGGCTGAGGATTGCCATTTGCGTTGCCTCCATTGCTGTCTGCGAAGTAAATGTTTGAGGCCACAACTTCCACGGCCTTGCGGTTCTGTCCGGTTTTCTCGTCCTTCCATTTACGGGTTGAGATCCGGCCTTCGACTACGATCTGGCGGCCTTTGGAGAGGTAACGGCCGCAAAACTCGGCGCGTTCTCTCCAGCACACGATCGGGATATAGTCCGGAGCGGCGTCCTTGTTCTTACTCGGCACCTGAACGGCGAGGTCGAAACTCGCCACCGGGGTGCCGCTTTGTGTGTATCTGATTTCTGGTTCCTGAGCCAGACGGCCCAGAAGCTCCACATGATTAAGCATTGTCTTGTCCTCCTTGCTGCTTTGCGTTGTCCATAGCGGCGCAGGCTTCGTCGTACTGGGCCCGCGTCAGGTTGTGCGGATCCTGCTGTCCGTATTTTTTCAGGATCCAGTCGTTGATCGACTGCTGAGAGTACCCGGCGTCCTCGCCTTTACGGTAGAGGCGGGAGAGTTGAGCATCTGAGAGCGGCCGTGCGGCGCCTGAGCGCCCCGTCTGGCCGTTCTGTGCCTGCGGCTGGGTGTTTCCCTGCCGGTTCCCGTTCTGAGCTCCTGTGTGCTGATTCTGGCTCTGCTGAGGGGGCTCGCTGCTGTGGTCGCTCATGTCTGGATCGTCGTCGCCCTGATCAATGCCGAACTTCTCGAACAGGTAGTATTTGAGGCAGTACGTCCACGCGGAGCCTTTGGCCTTGTCCGGGCCTCCGTCGTTCGTTCCGATTGCGTGTAGAGTAACTTCCAGAGTCTCGTCCGGGTTGTCTGCGTTCGTCCAGCGGATCGTGAGGTCGGCCTCGTACACCCAGACAATGCGGTCGCCGTTTCTGGTGTGCTGCGTGAAGTTGGAGTAGTAGATCGGATCCCCGTTTTCACTGTGCCGGGTTGCCTGCTCGCCTACAATGTCAAAATTGACGCCGAACTCATTCATGGCCGGAGTGAGAAGCTGGTACACGTCGAAGATCTTCGCGAACTTGTACTTTACGCCGTCGCTGTGGGCCTTCTGGGTGATAGAGGGAACGGCTTCGCGCAGCTTGATGAATTTTTGCTGCAGCGTCAGCGGTACCGGTGGGGTTGTGGCCGTTTTAGCTGCTGTTGTGTCCTTGGTTGTTGCCATGCGCTACCTCCTTACACGTCCACCGTGAAGGTGTCCGGCTTTTCAATGATCTGCACGCCCTCCACCAGCTCGCCGGTGGTTTTGTCTACGATCTGGCCTCCTACGATTTCGAGCCGCTTCTTGAACTCGCCCCACTTTGGTTTCTCTGTGGTCTGGATCATGTCCTCGTTGTCTGAGGCTTTCAGGTAGGCCAGCAGTGCGTCGTCGTCCTGTTTCATGGTGCGGCCGCCGATTTTCTTCACCAGAGTGCCGGAGAGAAGGCGGTAGCTGTGCTTTGTCTTGGTTGTCTTGTGTGGAACTGTCTCGAAGTATTCCGCGAGCTTTCCGGTGAGAAAACGGGTGCCGTTTTCATATCTGCGCTGAGCTGCCTCGACGCGCTGCTGGATCTTTTCGATCTGGCTGTCTGCCAGTGAGGTGATCCGGTCGAGCTCAGCCTTTTCTTCTGCGATTTTCTGGCAGGCCCAGTCGGCGCAGCCGTCGTCAGTGATACGCCATACCGGATGCGGAGCGCTTTCGGTTTCCTCCACATCGAACATGTTCATGTCCATGCCTTCCAGCTCGTCCAGTGTTACGGCCGGAGCTTCCGGCTCTGCGGTAGGTGCTGCGGTTGCTTCTTTGATTTCTGCGGCCTGTTCGGCCTCAGCTATTGCTTTCTTTGTCGTTGCCATGGTTCTGTTCTCCTTCCTTTGCTTCCAGAGCTTCGAGGGCTTTCTGGAGTTCTGCCTGCGTGTCTCTCAGTTCCTTGTCTTTGCTGGTGAAAAACTGATACCACTCGCCTGAGCTTTTCTTGTACTGCTCGGCTTCGGCCTCAGCAGCGGCGGCACGTTCCGCCATGCTGGCAAGTGCAGCCGTGAGCTCTGCGATCACGCTTGGCTTGTTTTCGTTATTCATTCGGTTGCCTCCTTAAAAAATCGGTGTCCGTTAATGGTCATTACATAGATCTGGGACTCGTGCCACTCGCTGTCCACGAGAGTGGGAGCGTAAAAGTATTTGATCGGCTCGGTCGTTGCCACGATCCCGAAGTCGAACACGTCCTGCACGGCTTCGAGGGCTTCCTGAGTCGGCTCCGGTCGGCGCTTGCTATATGCGTACACGCGCAGCGCTTCGTCCGGCCGGATCCCTTCGTCCTCGCAGGTCTGGAGAATACACTGAGCTACTGCGATCTTTCCGGCGAAGGGTTCGCCTCCGGCTTCGGCTGTGAGCACCTGAGCGATCTCCAGTCGCTCGGCGTCGGTGAGAGTGTAGCGCTTCTGGAATCCTGCCTCTGCGGCCCATGCGTCTGTGACGTCCTCCCAGTTTACGGCCTGCCCGTCTTTGTAGTAGAAAACGTAGGATTGAGGTTCTTCGGCCGCCGGGCTGCTGGTTGCGGTCGGGGCGTTTTTTGTCTGGGTGTGTTCCGAGAACATACCCACGGCGCCGCGTACTGCGAACACGATCACCACTGTGGTGACTGCCAGCCCGCCGATCCTTTTCCAGTTCAGGCGCTTGCAAAAACGGCGCAGCCGGTATAAAATAGGCTTAGGCTTTCGCGTGGTTTTTCGATTGCCTGTGCGGCTTCCCGGTTCCGACGGGTGGCCGCTTCTTTTTTCTTTGTACCCGGTGTATTCCACCGGGCTGTATACTTTCAGCGAGCTGCTTCGCATTTCTGTTACCTCCTTCTTTGTCTGAGTTTGGCCGGGAGCGTATAGCTCGGAGCCTGCATGTATTTGTTGAAATTCTGTGGCCAGTAGGCCACCTTTTCGATCCGTTTCCCACTTACTCCATACTTCGGGTTATATCCGAACACGTTCACATAACTGAGAAGATCGGAGCGTTCCGCGTCCATGGCCTTGCACACCTCAAACAGTGCCGCCACGTCGTCGATCGCTCTGTGGGAGTTCTGAACCTTGTCCTCCAGCTTATAGGTGAGGATCGCGTTCGCCAGCTTGTGAGGATATGCCCGGCGGTCTTTGTAAACGGTTAGGCTGTCCAGATAGTCGGCAGCTTTCAGGGCTTCCGGGCCACCGTTTCCGTGTCTCCGGAGCATTTCAGCAGTAAACAGGAGATCAAACTGTGCATTGTGGGCTACCAGAAGGACGCGGCCGCCGCCGATCAACTCAGTGAAGCGAGCGGCAGCCTCAGCCTCGGTGATTCCTTCGTTTTCGAGCTGCTCGTCTGTGATTCCTGTTAGCTCGACGATCTTCTGAGGGATCCGCTCACCTTCCGGCAGCTTCACGAACACGTCGGCGCTGTCGGCCATGCGGAGGGTGACCCGTTCGGTTTTCTCGACTCTGATCGCTGCCAGTTCAATGATCTGGCAGCTTTCAGCTTCGAGCCCGGTTGTCTCAGTGTCAAAAAATACGACTGCTTTGTATTTCGTGAATATGTCCCGGAGCTCATTCATGGTCGTTCACCTCCGTTTTGATTGTGATCGAGGTTGTGGCTGCGAGCTTTAACTGCTTAGCGGTCAGCTCGTACATATCCACGGCTGCGTTCACCTGAGCCAGTGTGGCGCTGAGTTTTGCAGCCTTGGCGAGTTCTTCGTCTGTTGCCTTCTCGGCCAGTTCAGCGAAGCCTTCCGGATCCTCGCCGTGTGCGGCTTCGTAGAGCTTCTGAAACTGCCGGGCGAGTGCCTGCTTGATCCGTCCGATAAAGTCCGGAGCTAAAATGCTACGCTTTTTTGGTTCTGGCTGCTTCTTGTCAGAGTCCAGATCGTCCAGAGTGTCAGAGTCGCAGATAAACCGAACGCAAGCGGCACGGAAGCCGACGTTCGTGTACGCAATGCCGCGGGAGTTGCCGCCGTTGAGGTAGAACACACCAGCGTACGCACCGTTGTCCCAGCCGCCCCCGCGATAAATAACCCGCTCGCCGTTAGAGTCGAGCCAGAAGTATTCGTCGCTTTCGTAGTCGTCGGCAGGATAGAGGCCGAGGTCTTTCAGCCTGTCCGGTGCGTCCATGTCGCTGCGAACTTCCAGATCCGTGAACTTTACGCCGTCATAGTCGGTGCCGTCCGGGTGTACCGGCTGGAGTGTGATCTCGCCGTTGTGTACGTTGTAGTAAACCGGATCGCCGTCCTCGGTGTAGATTGCCTCCCACTCTGGAGAGTCTTTGGACTGATCCGCGCCATAGGCTGCGCCATTGTTCGGGATCACCTGCGGCATACCGTCCATAAACCGAACGCCGCCGACGTGCTCCCAGATGTTACCGCTCATGTCAGCTACACCGTAGGCCGTGCCGTCGTGATTCCACTGAACCGGGCCGGATCCGGTCAACGTCTTGCCGCAGCTTCCTTCGTATGTAGTGCCGGTCTGTTCTGGGTGGCTGTGGCTTTTGCCGCTCGCAGTATTTCCGGTCGGCATGGTGTCGTTGTCCCAGCTCCAGAAGCCGAGAGCCACCCATTCGTCGTTAGTGATCAGGTGCCAGCCTTCGCCCTTGCTCTCGCAGAGGCGGATCGCTTCGTCGTGGTTGATATTCACAGCCGGTTTCATAAATGGGAGAGAGTACGGAACGCCGTCGATCAATGTGTTCTGGTACTTGCTGATCGCGTATTCCTTAACCTTGCGGCCTCTCAGGGTGTCAGGGAGTCCCAGCTCGGACGGGGTAAAAACCACCATAATGTCCGGGCGCCCGTTTTTGTCGTAAATTACTTCGTTTCTCATAGTTTTGCTCCTTTTCTGTATTTGCTGCGGCAGATCGGGCACTTGTAGCCGTACCACGGGATCACCGCCTGCTTGCTTACATTCCAGTCCAGCCCGCACTCTTGGCATACTTCATAGCGGCAGCCGTCGCGCTGGGCATGAGTACGGGCCCGCTTAGGTTTCGCGAGTCGTTCATGGGATCACCTCCTATCCAGCGGTCAGCCTGCTGCATAGCTGCCTCATAAGCAGCCGCTTGTATTTCTTCCGGGTTCTCCATTTCCGTGCGTGTTTGTATAGGTGCCACCATTTCGGGTGGGTGTTGGCTCTATATAGTAGGGAGTCCACAAAAGTGTCCACGGCCTTTCTTGCGTATTGCCGGAACTTCCGGAACCGCTCCGCGAGCTCGTCCATGAGTTGCCGGACTGCGTGAGCTGCTGCCTTTATTGCGTCGGCGAGAGCGCCGAGCAGGGCAGTGGCGGCAGGTGGGCCGATCTGGATCGTGAGCTCTGTGTGCTGAGGTTCTGGTGGCGGCTCGTCCGGGAGTGGATCGCTTCGCGCCTGATCCGCAGCTATGAGCTGCTGGCGTTTCTCGTAGCCCTCGACGCTCATGTAGCCGTCGAATATATAGGGATCCGGTTCCTCGGTGGTTTCCTTTCCGTACCATGGAATATCTGCCGGGAGGTTTTCCGGACGTGGTATCGGCTCAGGAGGGAAGGCCGTCGAGTCTTTCAGGAGATTGCGGCCGCCTTCGTAGTGCCAGAGAATACCGGCCTCCAGTTCTGCGATCGTCATGTTCTCGCCGAAGTGCCCGCAGTAGTAGCCGTTCACCATGACAGCGTTCGGATCCTGCTCCAGAATTTCGGTGGCAGTGCTCAGATCCTCCAGCTCGAAGGTGTCAGAGTCTTGGTTGAGCCAGACGCTTTCAGCGTGCCAGCTTCGGCCAGTTTTCCATATAATCACCCACGCTATACCGTCGCGGATTTCTTCGGCGTACTGCCGAGCTATTTCGTGTAATGCTGCCATGTTGTCGCTCCTTTCTTTTTTATATAGTGGGGGATTTTCGCCCGCGGCACTTAAAGCTCTCAATGAGTCGGCGCTGGGCGAGTTCGGCGCTATACTCTCGGCGCATGTTCTTGTCGAGCTGGCCGGTGTCGCCTCTTTTCAGTTCTTTATAGATAGTCGCCACATGGACGCCGAGGTCGATCGCAATGTCGGCCGGACGTCCTCCGGCTGCGTATTCCGTCTCGATTTTCTCGCGGTCGCCGAATGTCAAATATCGGTAGTTTCGCACGTTCTCACCTCTCTTTCTGTGCTTTTCAGGTAAAAAAATAATGCGTCCGGAGGCTTTCGCTTCCTTTCGCATTTAATATTATCTTTTCCGAAAATTAGAAAAAAATGTAAAATCCTCTTGAAATCAAGGGGATTTTACTATATAATGAGCAGGACAAAAACAACTGCAGAGTAAGTTCATATGCGTAAAGTGCTCCCAGGATAGAGAGTAGCCAGGGAGACGAAAAGAGAAAATCTTGCGGTATATGAATTGCATCTCGCTGCAACAGAAGATAGAGACAAGAGATTATCTCCTATTGTAGTCAGATATCTGTAAAGGAGGTAATTTTTTTATGCAGAAAAATGCAAATGAAACAGCAAAAGAAACAAAAAACATGTTTCTGCAGTCAGCAAAAGAGCTGAAAGCAGTCACAACCCTCGCAGCCTGTGCCATGTTCGCAGCGCTGGCGATGATTCTGAACCAGGTAGCATCGATTGATATCGGACCTTATGTCCGCATCGGATTTTCTGGAATCCCGAACCGCCTTGTCGATTACCTGTTCGGACCAGTGACAGGATGTCTTTTCTCCGGCATTCTTGATGTCGTAAAATACTTCCTGAAACCGAGCGGCCCGTTCTTCTTCGGATTCACCTTTAATGCGATGCTGGCATCTTTTATGTATGGATGCTTCTACTATCGCAAAAAACTGACCATCAAACGTGTGCTTGCAGCCAAGTTCATCGTTATGCTGACTGTCAACGTACTGCTGAACACCCTGTGGATCAGCATGCTGTATGGAAAAGGAATCATGGTGCTTCTTCCGGCACGTGCCTTAAAGAACCTGATTATGTGGCCGATCGATTCCATCATTTTCTATAGCCTGACGAAGTTGATCGAGCAGACCGGCGTCTTCCGCATGTTCCATGCAAGAACCGCTGCACAGGCACAGAGATAAAGAAAAATTCAGACACCATCAAAACGATACATTTACCAATCTGCAGAAAAGGTACTGTCCGCCAGAACAAAAAGGAAGCGGATGGGTTTTGTCGGAAAAGAAAAGCGAAAAAGAACTGCGGCAGGAACTTCCCCAAAAGGAAGCCTGCCGCAGTTCTTTTTGTATGAAAATCCCATCAGGCGGACAGCGATTTTACTGATATCCGTGATCTGACCAGTCCTGGTTTTTGATCCGCTCGTAATCCTCCTCTGTAATCGGAAGAATCGTTCCATGCTTGTAGCCGTATGGGAACGAGAAGGAAGCATCAGAACGAACAAATTTTCCGGAAGCAAGGCTGTCTGCAACAAACGGCACATATCCCTGGCCGGCACCCGGAACGCCGTCGTTGACAGCTTCCCAGTGGAAACCATCGCGGCTTATGCCGAAATAAACCTGTTCGCCGTCCGGTGTTGTTTTTTCCCGAAAATGAACAAATAAATATGCCTGTGCCATAAAATAAAACTCCTTTATGCATATGTTTGGATGAAAAATTCAGATGTTCTGTTTTTCAGGCCATACCTTATACGGTTCCATTATTTTGTAAGACGGATCACATTCCAGCTGTGTTTTCCAAGAACGGTGTGCATTTTTCCATTCTCCAGTTTGGTAGCATCGGAATGGGTCGGAGCAACGTGGTTCGGATCTGCTTCGGTGTTGACCGCTTTCATATCGTCGTTTGTCAGCACGATGTGCTCAGCCAGACGACATCCTTCGAACTGACGCAGATCGCAGGAAACCTCCATATCCTCATCCAGGCTCTTGTTGACTGCAAAAATGGTCAGTGCATCGTTTTCCTCATCCCAGATGCAGACAGAATCGAGATACGGAGCTTCGCCGTACGTTTTGCTCTCGTAAACCGGTGTCAGAACCTGTGTATTTAAGACGGTTCCGCGGCCGTATACGCTTGCATGCATGTATGGATAGAAGATCGTCTGACGCCATGCACCGGTATCGGATGTCATGATCGGAGCGATAACGTTGACAAGCTGTGCGAGGCAGGCAATCTTGACACGGTCTGCGTGGCGCAGGAGTGTGATCAGCATGCTTCCGACGAGAAGTGCATCCTCAAAGTTGTAAACATCCTCAAGCTGATGCGGTGCGCGTACCCATTTCTCCAGCTTCTGATCCTGCTCATTGCTGTGATACCATACGTTCCACTCATCGAAGGAAAGGTTAATCTGCTTTTTGCCGTGTTTTTTCGCTTTGACTGCATCACAGATCGCAACTACACCGGAGATGAAATCATCCATGCCCTTGGAGCTTGCCAGGAAATCGACAGTATCATTTGCATAATTTCCGTAGTACTGGTGTAAAGAAAGGTAATCCACCTCATCATAGCATTCGTCCAGAACCGTATATTCCCAGGAACCGAAGGTTGGCATCGTAAGATTGGAGCTTCCGCAGGCAACAGTTTCAATCGTCGGATCCATGAATTTCATCAGACGGGAAGTCTCTGCTGCAATACGTCCGTACTCAGAAGCGGTCTTATGTCCCATCTGCCACGGTCCGTCCATCTCGTTGCCGAGGCACCAGAGTTTGATGTTGTGTGGATCTTTGTAACCGTGGGATTTTCTCAGATCACTGTAGTAGGTGCCGCCCTTGAAGTTGCAGTACTCCAGCACATTTTTGGCATCCTCCGGTCCGCGGGTTCCGAGGTTAACGGCCATCATAATATCACTGCCGGCTTTTTTCGACCAGTCCGCAAACTCATTCAGACCGAATTCGTTTGTCTCAATCACGCCCCAGGCAAGATCCGGTTTTGCAGGCCGTTTGTCTTTCGGACCTACGCTGTCTTCCCAGTGATAGCCCGAGACAAAGTTTCCGCCCGGGTAACGGACGATCGGTACCTGAAGCTCTTTGACAAGATCCAGGGTATCTTTTCGGAAGCCCTGCTCGTCGGAGAGAGCACTTCCTTCCTGATAGATGCCTTCGTAAACGGCGCGTCCCAGGTGCTCGATAAAGGAACCGAAGATTCGTTTGTCAACTTTTCCGGTGAGAAAATATTTGTCAATGATAATCTCTGCTTTTTTCATACTTAAAAATCCTCCTGTTAAAAGAAATGTTCGTTTTCAGACACGATCCAGAAAAACAAAGGATCACCGGCGTGTCTATGATTTTATTCCACCGTTTCGCTTTCGCTTTGGATAGTTTCAATTTTAACAGGAAGATAGAAAAAAACCAGAGATTTTTGTCCGGCAAATTTGACTTTTTTTCCGGTTTTGCGGTAAAATAGGGAGAAGAAAAGAAAAGGGGAAACGAGAAGAATGGAATTTTCAGTTCATATTTGTGAATATAATAGATCCAACGCCGATTATGAGACGATATATCGGCCGGAGGGCAGCGGGGACTATCTGTTTCTGTTGTTTAAAACGCCGATGAAGGTGTATGACAGAACTGCGTTTTTCATTGCACAGGAAAATGCCTGCCTTTTTTACACGCCGGATCACGAGCAGCATTATCAGGCTGTTCAGAAGTTTCGCAACAGCTATGTCCATTTCTGGTGCGGTAAGAATCTGGGTGAAACGTATGGAATTCCGCAGAATGCTGTTTTTTATCCACAGAATACGGAAGCAATTGATGAGCTGATTCGCCTTTTGCAGAGGGAATATATTGTGAAAGATCCATACGCAGTGGAATATGAGGAAGCACTGGTTCGTCAGATGATGATTACGGCATCGCGCGGTATGCGGCTGTACCAGAAAGCGGCAGAGGAGCCGGCCGGACTGTATCAGGAATTCCAGGAGCTGCGCCTTAAGATGTTGAGCCATTATGAGAAAGGCTGGACGACAGAAAAGCTTTGCCAGATGGCCAATATGGAAAAAAGCCAGTTTTATTCTTATTATAAACAGTTTTTCAGCAGCACCCCGCACAGCGATCTGATTGAAGTACGGCTCGACAAGGCGAAAAATCTTTTGACAAATCAGGCACTTTCCATCGGACAGACCGCGGAAATCTGCGGTTTTTCCAATCTGTCTCATTTCAGCCGCTATTTCAAACGCCACTGCGGATGTTCTCCGCGGGAATGGCAGCAGCAAGGCGGAAAAAGCATAAAATATAAAGTGAAGTTGCAGGAAGATGAGAAATGCTATAGCTTTTCCCAATAGCTTATGATAAAATATTCAGAAGATGTTGGAGTCAAAAGGTACTTTGGCCATGATATCTTCAGAAAAAGTAAGAAAAAGGGAGAGCAGTATGAAAAAGAGAGAGTCATTTAACAGTCGGTGGGGATTTATCCTGGCCTGCATCGGCTCTGCAGTTGGAATGGGCAACATCTGGATGTTCCCTACCCGGGTTTCCTTGTACGGAGGAGGTTCCTTTCTGATTCCGTATTTCCTGTTCGTTGCACTGATCGGCTTTACCGGTGTGAGCGGGGAGATGAGTTTTGGCCGTGCCACAAGATCCGGTCCGGTTGATGCGTTCGGTTTTGCATGTGAAACGAAAGGAAAACGAAAAGCCGGAGAGGCGCTTGGTCTGATTCCGGTGCTGGGTTCCCTGGCAATGGCGATCGGTTATACGGTTGTCATGGGGTGGATTTTCAGGTACATGATCGGAACCTTTACCGGAAAGACACTGTCAGCTGTGAGCGTAGAGGATTTTGCCGGAGCGTTTGAATCCATGGCATCTGCGTTTGGAAACAATTTCTGGCAGATCGTAGCTCTTGTGGTTGCGATGGTCATTCTGGCATTTGGTGTTGGTAAGGGAATTGAGAAGGTCAATAAGGTGCTGATGCCTGTTTTCTTTCTCCTGTTTGTTGCACTTGGTATCTATGTTGCCTTTCAGCCCGGTGCAGCGGATGGATACCGTTATATTTTCCGTGTGGAACCAAAAGCACTTGCAGATCCGAAGACCTGGATTTTTGCACTTGGTCAGGCATTCTTTTCCCTGTCTGTAGCCGGAAACGGAACACTGATCTATGGTTCCTATTTGTCAGATGGAGAAAATATTCCGGCCGCCGCCGGAAGAGTAGCATTTTTTGATACGCTCGCTGCTATGCTTGCTGCGCTGGTTATTATCCCGGCGATGGCAACTACGGGAGCACAGTTAAATACAGGAGGACCTGGACTTCTGTTCATTTTCCTTCCGAATTTGATAAAGTCTATGCCGGGTGGCGCGCTGATCGCAATCGTTTTCTTTGTCGCTGTCTTTTTTGCCGGCCTTACCTCTCTGATTAACCTGTACGAAGCACCGATTGCAACGGTACAGGAAAAATTTCATCTCGGAAGAGTAGCAGCCTGCGGTGTGATCGGGGTTATCGGTGTGGTCGTATCTCTTCTGATCCAGGGCATTGTATCCCAGTGGATGGATGTTCTGTCGATCTACATCTGCCCGCTCGGCGCCGGCCTTGCCGGAGTCATGTTCTTCTGGATCTGCGGAAAGAAGTATGTGCAGTCCCAGGTAGACAAGGGAAGAAGCAGCAAATTCACGGATCTGTATTATCCGATCTGCAAATATATCTACGTGCCGATCTGTGTGCTGGTTCTGATTCTCGGAATCGTGCTGGGCGGAATCGGCTGAAACGATGTTGATAGAAAACGCGCCTGTCGTGCGGAAAAAAAATCCGGCGGCAGGTGCGTTTTTTGATAAAATTTTTCAAATATATAAATCCGATTGAAATACTCGGAAAAAAGATCTACAATCGGAGGCGAAAACAGAGATTTTAACCTCGAAGCAAAATAAGGAGGATATCAATATGGGAAAAAATCTTTTAACAGTGAAAGATTTAACGGTAAATGTAGAAGAAAAAGAGATCCTGCACGGCGTCAATCTTACGATTGGAAAAGGGGAGACGCATGTGCTGCTTGGACCGAATGGTACCGGAAAGTCGACGCTTGGCAATACGCTGCTCGGCAATCCGAAATATAACGTGACACGCGGCGAAATCTGGTTCCAGGGAAAGAACATCACAGAAGAGCCGGTCAATGAACGCGCCAAAATGGGACTGTTTCTCTCGTTTCAGAATCCGCTTGAGGTGCCTGGCGTAACCTTAAGCTCTTTTATCCGCAGCGCCGTCGAGTTAAAGACCGGCAAACGGATGCGTCTGTTTGAGTTCCGGAAAGAACTGGAAAAAGCAATGGAAGTTCTGCAGATGGATCCGTCGTATGCAGACCGTGATCTGAATGTCGGATTTTCCGGCGGTGAGAAAAAGAAAGCCGAGATCTTGCAGCTTCTGATGCTCGAGCCGTCCCTTACCATTCTCGATGAGACCGACTCCGGCCTGGATGTCGATGCGGTCCGCACCGTTTCTGCCGGAATTGAGGCATACCGCAGAAAATGCGGAGGAAGTCTTCTGATCATCACGCACAGCACGAAGATTCTGGAATCGCTGATGGTGGATCAGACCCACATCATGGTGGAAGGTGAAATCGTCAAAACTGGCGATGCATCTCTTGTAGAGGAGATCAACCGGGACGGATTTGGAAAATACGAAAAGTCACTGGCGTAAAACCGAAGGTACAGAAAGGATGAAAACGCTGTGAGAGAAAAAAGTTATGTAGAGGATATTGACCGAAGCATCTATGATTTCAAAGACGATGAAAAGGATGCCTATAAAGTAAAAGCCGGCCTGACGCCGGAAATTGTACAGAAAATTTCGGATGAGAAGAAAGACCCTGCCTGGATGCAGCTGTTCCGTCTGCGTTCTTTACAGATCTACAACCAGATGCCGATTCCGGATTGGGGTCCGTCGATCGAGGCTCTGAACATGGATGACATCGTAACGTATGTCCGCCCGAATACCAAAATGAAAGCAAAGTGGTCCGATGTGCCGGATGACATCAAAAATACGTTTGAGCGTCTCGGCATCCCGCAGGCAGAGCGGAAATCACTCGCCGGCGTGGGCGCACAGTATGATTCGGAGCTGGTCTATCACAACGTCCGCGCGGAAGTTGCGGCGCAGGGTGTTGTCTATACCGATATGGAGAGTGCGCTGCATGGTGAGTACGCGGATATGGTGCGGAAACACTTTATGAAACTGGTGAAACCGACCGACCACAAATTTGCCGCACTGCACGGAGCCGTCTGGTCCGGAGGTTCGTTTGTCTATGTGCCGAAGGGGGTTTCCGTGGAAATCCCGCTGCAGTCGTATTTCCGCCTGAATGCGCCGGGCGCAGGCCAGTTCGAGCATACGCTGATTATTGTCGATGAGGACGCGGACCTTCACTTTATCGAGGGCTGTTCCGCACCGAAATACAATGTGGCCAACCTCCATGCCGGATGTGTGGAGCTGTTTGTCGGAAAGAATGCAAGACTCCGTTATTCTACGATTGAAAACTGGTCGAAGAATATGTACAACCTGAACACGAAGCGCGCGCAGGTCGAGGAGGGCGGAAAAATCGAGTGGGTTTCCGGTTCATTCGGCTCCCACGTTTCCTACCTGTACCCGATGAGCGTGCTGAAAGGAAGAGGCGCAAAGATGGAATTTACCGGCATCACGTTCGCCGGTAAGGGCCAGAATCTCGATACCGGAGCGAAGGTTGTCCACAGCGCGCCGGATACGAGTTCCTATATTAACACGAAATCGATCTCGAAGGACGGAGGCATCAGCACCTTCCGTTCGTCAGTCTCTGCAACAAAAGCGGCAAAGAACACGAAATCAGCCGTTTCCTGCCAGTCTCTGATGCTCGATGACATCTCCCGGTCGGACACGATTCCGGCGATGGATATCCGTACAAAAGATGCGAACATCGGCCATGAAGCACAGATCGGAAGCATCAGCGATGAAGCCGTCTTTTATCTGATGTCGCGCGGCATGACGGAAGAGGATGCGAGAGCGTGCATCGTCAGCGGATTCGCGGATGATGTTTCAAAAGAACTGCCGCTGGAGTATGCGGTGGAGATGAACAATCTGATCCGCCTCGAGATGAAGGGCAGCATTGGATAAGGAGGCCAGACACATGGAAGAACAGAACAGCATGAAAATCAACCAGCTTCCATCGAAAACATGGTACTGGCTGGGATTAAATGATACAAAAGTAAAATGGGCGGCGGGTGCGCCGTGTGAAATCTGCGCGGAAGAGCCGTCTGCGGATGATGAGATAACGGGTTTTCCGGAAGCTATGAATACCGGGGCAGGAAAAGAGACGGATGTCCTTTTTGCACCGGAGCAGACGAAAAACTGGAGTGTCTCTGCAAAGGAGGGGCAGACGAAACAGGTCACGCTTTCCATCGGACAGGGAAAAGAGAAGGTTTCATCCGGAAAGATCCGCGCGGCGGCAGAAGAGGGAGCTTCCCTTACCGTTTTCGAGGTATTTGAACCGGCACAGGCAGCGGGACAGCTCGCGGTGCGGACAGAACTTTACGCGAAAAAAAACAGCCGCATCCGGCTCGTGCAGGTGATGATGCGCGGTGAGGAACAGGAGCTTTTAAATGATGTCGGATGCATCTGCGAGGAAAATGGTGCACTGGATCTTTTACAGGTCGTTGTCGGAAAAGGCGATGTCTATGACGGTATCTGGACCGAACTGCAGAAGGATCACGCATCACTGCAGGCAGAAATCGGCTATCTTCTGCAGAATCAGCAGAAATTTGATGTCAATCTGAATGTGCGCCACTTCGGAAAAGTAACCGAGAGCACGATCCAGGCAGACGGAACGCTGATGGATGCGGCGGAAAAGATCTTCCGCGGCACAATCGACTTTGTGCGCGGTTCGGCAGATTCCGTCGGAGCAGAGACAGAACAGGTATTGCTGCTCGGCGATGATGTAGTCAACAAGACGATTCCTGTGATCCTCTGTGCAGAGGAAAACGTACAGGGAAGCCACGGCGCGGCAATCGGAGAACTCGATGAAGAGACACTGTTTTACTTCGGTGCGCGCGGCATGGACCGTACACAGGCAGAAAATACGATAGCGCGGGCGAAACTGGAAGCAAAAATCCAGAAGATCGGCGATGCGGACATCGAACAGAAAGTAAAAACACAGCTTGCGGAGGTGCTTGACCGTGACAACAGATAACATCAGAAAAAATTTCCCGCTTCTGCAGCAAATGGACACGATCTATCTGGACAACGCGGCGACGGCACAGCGCCCGTCATGCGTTCTTGCTGCAGTACAGGAATTTTACGAACAGAAAAATGCAAATCCTCTGCGAGGCTTCTATCCTTTAAGCCTGGAGGCGACGGAGAGCTATCAGGAGGCAAGAAAGACCGTACAGGAGTTTATTCATGCAGAAGAGCCGGAGGAGATTATTTTTACCCGGAATACAACGGAAAGCCTGAACCTTGTGGCATACAGCTATGGCCTGAACTTTTTAAAGGAAGGCGACGAGATCGCTGTAACAATCATGGAGCATCACAGCAATCTGCTTCCGTGGCAGATGGTGTCGCGTATGACTGGGGCGAAGCTCCATTATCTGGAATGTACCAGTGAGGGCGAGCTGACCGATGAGGAGCTCCAAAAGGGCATTAATGAGAGAACACGTCTTGTGGCTGTTGCGCAGGTATCGAATGTGCTCGGCTGCGTGAATCCGCTCCAGAAAATCACGGAGATGGCGCACCGCGTGGGAGCCGTTGTCGTTGTGGACGGCGCCCAGAGCGTTCCGCATATGCCGGTCGACGTACATGCGCTGGATGCAGATTTTCTCGCCTTTTCCGGCCATAAGCTGATGGGCCCGATGGGAATCGGCTGTCTGTATGGAAAACTGGAACTGCTGGAAAAAATGCCGCCGTTTTTAACCGGAGGCGAGATGATCGATTCCGTTCACCGCGACGGAGCCGTTTTTGCACCGGTTCCGCAGAAATTTGAGGCGGGAACGGTAAATGCAGCCGGTGCGGTGGGGCTGGCCGCAGCGATCCGGTATCTGCAGGAAAAAGGATTTGATTATATCCAGAAAAAAGAGCTGGAACTGACGCAACGTGCTATGGAAGGACTCGGCGCGCTGCCGTACGTTCATATCCTCGGTTCCAAAGATCCGGCCAACCATACGGGCATCGTTTCGTTTACGATTGACGGCGTGCATCCGCACGATGTGAGCGAAATTCTTTCTTCTGACGGCATCGATGTGCGGGCAGGCCACCACTGTGCACAGCCGCTTCTGGAATATCTTGGCGTCCGAAGTTCGACAAGAGCCAGCATGATGTTTTATAATACACCGGAAGAGATTGATGCACTGATCGAAAGTGTATCCACAATCAGAAGGAGAATGGGCTATGGAGAGTAGAGGATTTTATAACGAAATTTTGACGGAGCACAATCTGCGTCCGGAATTCAAGCATGATCTGCCGGATGCGGACATCGTACTCGAGGGCGTCAACCCAAGCTGCGGCGATGATATCTGGCTGAAATTAAAAGTCGACGGCGATGTGATCACGGACGGTGCGTTCGTGGGCGACGGCTGTGCGATTTCGCAGGCATCGGCGGACATTATGCTCGGCATGATCATCGGAAAGACGAAGGACGAGGCACTGCGCCTGGGAAATCTGTTTCTGCGCATGATCAAAGGAGAAGCATCCGACGAGGAGATTGACAAACTCGAGGAGGCTGGTGCACTGAAGGACATCTCCCACATGCCGGCAAGAGTGAAATGTGCAGTGCTTGGATGGCATACGCTGGAAGAGGCATTTAAACAGGAAAAATAAGAACAGAAAAACTTTTTGCATTTCTGAGAAAAAGTATCACTTTACCCACTTGCAATTTTCAAAAAATTAGTTATAATGAATTACAGTTAGTAAAGACTAACCAAAGTGAATCAATCATTGTTATCTCCCGTCTGCGGATCTTGGACACTTCGCAGGCGGGAAACTCCAGAAACAAACGAGAAAGGAGCACACGAAAAGTGAAGAGCCTGAAAATTGAGGAAGTAAAAGGAAGAGAAATTCTGGATTCCAGAGGAAACCCAACCGTAGAAGCTGAGGTTGTTCTTGCAGGGGGCGTTGTAGGGCGCGGCATGGCACCAAGCGGCGCATCTACCGGTGAGTTTGAGGCACTGGAATTACGAGATGGAGATAAAGCAAGATACCTTGGAAAAGGTGTGCAGAAAGCAGTAGAAAACATCAACACCGTCATCAACGATACCTTAAAAGGTATGGATGCATCCGATACCTACGCTGTAGACAAAGCCATGATCGATGCAGACGGAACAAAAGATAAATCCCGCCTGGGTGCAAACGCCATTCTGGCTGTATCCATTGCCTGCGCAAGAGCAGCAGCAAACGCACTTGAGATTCCGCTGTACCGCTTCTTCGGCGGCGTTTCCGGAAATCGTCTGCCGGTTCCGATGATGAACATCATCAACGGCGGATGCCACGCACTTTCTTCCGGCCTGGATGTACAGGAGTTCATGATCATGCCGGTTGGAGCATCTTCTTTCAAAGAGTGCTTAAGATGGTGCGCTGAGGTCTTCCATGCACTGGCTGCCATCTTAAAAGAGCGCGGACTGGCAACATCGGTTGGAGATGAAGGCGGTTTTGCACCGGCTCTGAAATCCGATGAAGAAGCCATCGAGACCATTCTTGAGGCAGTGAAAAAAGCAGGCTACGAGCCAGGCAGAGACTTCAAGATCGCGATGGATGCTGCTTCCTCCGAGTGGAAGACAGGAACCAAGGGTGAATACAAACTGCCGAAAGCCGGCACTGTATTTACTTCCAAAGAGCTGATCGCTCACTGGAAAGCACTGGTAGAGAAATATCCGATCATCTCCATCGAGGATGCTCTGGATGAAGAAGACTGGGAAGGCTGGAAAGAGCTGACCGCAGAGCTTGGCGGAAAAGTACAGCTTGTCGGTGACGACCTGTTTGTAACCAATACTGAGCGTCTGGCAAAAGGTATCTCCCTTGGCTGCGGAAATTCCATCCTGATCAAACTGAACCAGATCGGTTCTGTATCTGAGACCCTTGAGGCAATCAAAATGGCTCACAAAGCAGGCTACACCGCAATTTCCTCCCACCGTTCCGGTGAGACCGAGGATACCACCATCGCAGACCTGGCTGTTGCCCTGAACACCTGCCAGATCAAGACCGGTGCACCGAGCCGTACCGAGCGTGTTGCAAAATACAACCAGCTTCTCCGAATCGAAGAAGAACTTGGAACGGCCGCTGTATACCCTGGTGCAAGAGCATTTAATGTGACACAGGACTAAGCAGTAAATAACATAATACCATAAAAAAAGACAAGATCCTTCCTCTTAAAACCAACCATAAATAAGTGTCCCCGGGGCCGTTGAAAAACGTGTTTCCCGGGGATTCTTGCATGCGGGGGAGGGGTATATGAAAAAACACTTGACTTGAAGCGGACTTGAAGTGTTATCCTATCTAGGAAAATGTAAAAATAAGGGGGATATATCGAAATGAGCGAAAGATTATGGAATATTCTTCTGGATTCTTTCTGGAAAATCTTTCTGCCGGGCCTTAAGGTGACGATTCCGCTTACTGTAATCTCGTTTTCCATTGCACTTGTAATTGCGACGGCAATGGCTATGGTACAGTTTGCAAACATCAAAGGCCTTCGTCAGATTGCACGTTTCTATATCTGGATTTTCCGCGGAACCCCGCTTCTGGTCCAGCTTTTCGTTGTGTTTTACGGACTTCCGCGCGCCGGTATTCTGATCGATCCGTTTCCGGCGGCAGTTCTCGTCTTTTCCCTGAATGAGGGCGCCTACAGTGCCGAGACGATGCGTGCGGCCCTGGAAGCCGTTCCGGCAGGCCAGCTCGAAGCCGGCTACTGTGTCGGCATGTCGTATCTGCAGATCATGCGGAGAATTATCCTTCCGCAGGCGATGCGCACCGCTTTCCCGCCGCTTTCCAACTCTCTGATCGCCATGGTAAAGGATACTTCCCTTGCCGCAAATATCACCGTAACGGAGATGTTTATGGTAACGCAGCGGATTGTAGCGCGCACCCATGAGCCGCTGGCACTGTATATTGAAGTAGGACTGATCTACCTGCTGTTCTCCACTGTGCTCACGAAGCTGCAGGGAATCGGAGAGAAGAAACTGAGTACATATCAGAAAAAAGGGGAATAAGCCATGCTGGAAATTAAAGGATTAAAGAAAGCGTTCGGCAGCCTGGAAGTATTAAAAGGTGTAGATTTAAAAGTAAAACAGGGCGATGTTGTTGCAATCCTCGGTCCGAGTGGTTCGGGAAAAACGACGATGCTGCGCTGTGTCAACTTTCTGGAGCATGCGGACGGCGGCAGCCTGATCTTTGACGGGAAAGAATATCCGTTCCACAACATCAGCAAAAAAGATATCGCGGCGATCCGTCAGAAAACCGCATTTGTATTTCAGAACTATAACCTGTTCCTGAACAAAACAGCCCTTCATAACGTAACCGAAGGCCTGATCATCGGCAGAAAAATGCCAAAAACCAGGGCGGAGGAAAAAGCGCGTGCAGCGCTTGAAAAAGTAGGCATGCTGGACCGTGCGGACTACTATCCGCATCAGCTTTCCGGCGGACAGCAGCAGAGGGTGGCAATCGCCCGTGCACTGGCAACCGATCCGGAAATTATCTATTTTGATGAGCCGACCTCAGCACTCGACCCGGAGCTGACCGGCGAGGTGCTTGGTGTTATGCGCCAGCTTGCCAAAGAGGGAATGACAATGCTCGTTGTCACGCATGAGATGGGCTTTGCAAGAAACGTTTCGAACAAAGTTGTCTTTATGGAAAACGGCGTTGTCGTTGAGGAAGGTCCGTCGAAGGAATTTTTCGCAAATCCGCGGGAAGAGCGGACGAGAACATTTTTGCAGAATATTGAACAGCATTACGAGTAAGGTATCCCGCAAAGCGGCAAATCCTGCCCGGAGCACGGAATCCGGACAGTTTGCAATAAAGAAAACAGAAGAAGCAAAGGCAGCTTCTTCCAGAACAAAACAAAAAAGGAGTGGCGAATATTATGAAAAAGAAAATGGCAGCAGTATTTCTGGCAGGTATCCTGACATCATCCTTTTTACTGACCGGATGCGGAAACAGCACGGCAGATAACAGCAGTGCTTCTTCCTCTTCATCAGCATCTTCTGCAAGTGCGTCTGGGGATCTTTTAGAGCAGATCCAGAGCAAGGGTGAGATCGTTGTGGCAATGGAAGGAACCTGGGCACCGTGGACGTATCACGATGAGGACGACAACCTGGTCGGCTATGACGTAGAAGTGGCACAGCAGATCGCAGAGAAACTCGGCGTGAAAGCAACCTTTGTAGAGGGTGAGTGGGACGGCCTTCTTGCAGGAATCGATTCCGGCCGGTACGATATCATGGTAAACGGCGTAGATATCACAGAGGAGCGCGCTGAGAAATACAGCTTTTCCGATCCATACGCATACAACCGCACCGCTGTTATCGTAAACTCTGCTAACGATGAAATCCAGTCCATGGAGGATCTCGACGGAAAGAGCACCGCGAACACCATTTCCAGTACGTATGCAGAAGTTGCCGAGAAATATGGCGCAGCCGTTACCGGTGTTGACGATCTGGAGCAGACTTTCGAGCTTCTCTTAAGCGGCCGTATCGATGCAACTCTGAACGCAGAGGTAACGTATTACGATTATATGAAAGCACACCCGGATGCAGAGATCAAAATTGCATGTCTCGATCCGGAATCCACAAAAGTCGGTATTCCGATGAAAAAAGGCGATGAGACCAAGACGCTGCTTGAGGCAGTCAACAAAGCACTTGGCGAGCTCGCAGAAGAAGGAACACTGACAGAGCTTTCGGAAAAATATTTTGGAACGGATATCTCCAAAGAAGCAGCAGAATAAGATACAAAATAAAGAAGGTTACAGATCATGATTGCAAATTATCATACCCATACATGGCGGTGCCGCCATGCGGACGGAACGGAGCGGGAGTATGTGGAGCGCGCGATTGAGGGCGGCCTTAAAATTCTCGGTTTTTCCGACCATTCGCCTTATCCGTTCCCGGACGGCTACGATTCCGGCATGCGGATGCGGCTCGATCAGGTGGAAGGCTATGTAGACACCGTGCTGGCATTGAAAAAAGAGTATGACAAGGATATTGAAATCCATCTCGGACTCGAAACAGAGTATTTCCCGAGATTCTGGGATCAGCTGATTGATTTTTTGTCGGACTATCCGTTTGAGTACTTTGTGCTTGGCCAGCACAGCCTGGGAAATGAGATCGAAAAGATTCTCTACAGCGGCCATGGAACAACAGACGGAAGCTACCTGAAACAGTATGTGGACCAGTGCCTGGCAGGCATCGATACCGGAAAATACCTGTATCTGGCACACCCGGATCTCTTTTTATTCAACGGCGACGAAGCAGTGTTCGACCGGGAATACCGGAGACTCTGCCGTGAGGTGAAAAAGAGAAACATTCCGCTGGAGATCAATTTCCTTGGTCTGATGGAAGAAAGATGGTATCCGAACGAGAAGTTCTGGAAGATCGCCGGCGAAGAAGGAAACACCGCCGTTTTCGGCTGTGATGCCCATACGCCGAAAGCCGTCTGGAATCCGGAGACGGAACAGAAGGCACTGCAGCTGGCAGCAAAATACGGTCTGAAAGTACAGGAAACCGTTCCGATGCCGAAGACATTTTAACAGAAGCAGAAAAAGCTGTTCTTTTCTGGTGAGAGTTTTGAAAACTCCGCGGAAAAGAACAGCTTTTTTGATATGAGATTTTTTATGCTTTTTTTGTGTGCATCAGCCGTACCGCCTCTTCCCGCTGTTTCAGAATCTTCTGAATCGAAGTCCAGTAAACAATCATTGAGACAACCGGCCCGATCAGGTCGGAAATAGGTTCCACGTAGAAGATGTTTTCCAGTGCAAAGAACCGCGGCAGAAGAAACAGAGCGGTAAAGTAGACGAATTTCCGGAAGAAGGAGAGTGCAAACGAATAGCGCACGCAGCCCATTGCAGTAAAGCCGTCTACAATCTCGTACTGAATGCCGAGCGGAATGACTGAGAGTGTCGAAATATGGATCGCGCGGACCACCATCGAGACGATCTGCGGATCGGAAGTAAAAAGCTGCGCAAACAGCGTTCCGGCGGCATTGGAGACGAGGAACATCAAGGTCGTAAATCCGGCACAGAGTGCGATGATGGTTTTCTGTGCCTCAAGAATACGCCCGGAATTTCCAGCTCCATAATTGTATGCGAGGATTGACTGCGTTCCGCCGCTGATTCCGCCGAGCGGTATCGTAATAATCAGCATAAAGCTCTGAACGATCGTTGCACAGGTGATGAAGCTGTCTCCTTGTCCGGCGGGTGCATACCGCTGCAGGACGGCGTTCATCGCAATGATCATCACATTGTCGATGGCAATGATTAGAAACGGAGTAAAACCGACTGTCAGAATGCGTTTCATGATCGCAAATGAATACCCGCCGAAGGTGATGCGGATCGGAATCGTCTTTCCGAACAGAATATGCAGCACATACAGACAGCTTGCGATCTGGGAGAGCACGGTTGCAATTGCTGCGCCACGCACGCCGAGATGCAGAACGAAGATAAACACAGGGTCCAGCAGCAGATTCAGGACGGCGCCTAGCAGAACAGATTTCATTCCCTCACTGGCAAAGCCCTGGCAGATCACAAACTGGTTCAGGCCGGTCGATAAAAGCGCAAACACAGAGCCGGAAACGTAGATCATAAAATAGGCTCTGGCGTAAGGATACGTAACGGTGCTGGCTCCGAATGCCATCAGCATCGGGCGGGTTAAAAAAAGCGCCGCGGCTGTCAGAACGAGAGACAGGGAAACAAGCATCAGAAACGCATTAGCCAGGATGCGGGATGCCTCTTTTTCATTTTTCTCTCCGAGCCGGATGCCGAGCAGCGGTGCGCCGCCGACCCCGATGAGGGAGGAGAACGCGCCGATCATGGTGAGAATGGGACCGCAGACGCCGACACCCGCGAGCGCCAGATCACCGACAGAGGCAATGTGGCCGATGTACATACGGTCTACAATGCTGTACAGAACACTCACGAACTGTGCCAGCATGCTCGGAAAAGCAATACGGGGAACCAGTTTTCCGATCGGATCGGTTCCGAGATGGTTTACAGTTTTCATAGAAAAATACCTTGTCGTTTTTTTGGGTTTGGGAACAGACAGCAAAAAACATGTCCGAAACAAAATCCGGAAGACTTTGTTTCGGACATGCCGCTTTTGGTCTGTTCTGATAGATCAGCTGACAGAAAAATTATTCAGCAAGAGTGGTCAGATCTACTTTGAAATCGTCAGATCCCTGTCCGTCTACGGTGTAGTAAGCGGCTCTCTGCTCTGCGTTCAGGTAGATTTTGATCTCGCCTTTTAATCCGTTTGCTTTTACTTCTTTTTTGATGACTGCTTCGAGGTCTTTCATAGATACTTTTGTCTCGAAGATCTCAAGAACGGTATCAGATACTTTTGTCATTTTACGTGGGGTTTTGGTTGCTTCTGCCATGGTTTCCGTGGTCTCCTTTTTTACTGTTTTTTTAACGGTTTCTTTTTTGGTTGCTTTTTTCGGCTCTTTTGCAGCTTCTGCTTTTCCTTCTGCTGCTTCTGTATGTAAGGTTTTTTCAGTCGTTGGTTTTACTTCTTTTGCCGGTGCCGCTGTCTTTACAACGGTTTCCGCTGTTTTTGCAGCTTCTGCAGCCTGCTGTTTCGCTTTGGCCATTTTTTTCATGGTTCTTTTATTCATTTTATTCACTCCTCTATGCGATATCTCTAATAAATTACCATGTTTTTTGCGTTCTGTCAAATTTAAATTCGAGAAAACAGCGGCTTTAGGATTGTACACGGCGGAGCACAGAAAAGATTTTTTCAGAATCCCAGATCTGCGGAACAGGGTAGGTGGGATTTGCTTCTTTTAAAGCACGGCGTGCTATTTCTGTGTAATCATTCGGCGAAAGGTGTGGCAGAGTGGATGGAATGTCAAACGAATCGCGCATAGCCTCGATAGCTGCAATCATCCGCTCAGCCTTTTCAGAAACGGTATCTCCGCCGAGAGAAAGCGCATCGGCGAGAACGGCAAGTTTAGGCGCAATGCAGGAACCGTATTCGCGCAGAACAGCAGGCAGCAGAACCGCGTTGGCTCTTCCGTGCGGAATGTGGTACAGTGCACCGACGGCGTGAGCGATGGCATGGACGTAGCCGACAAAGTTGTTGGTAAAAGCGAAACCGGCCAGATACGATGCATGAAGCATTTCCTGCCGTGCGGCAAGACGGGAGCCGTCACGCCAGGCTTCGGGCAGGGCATGGAAATTTTCGCAGACTGCCTCGATGGATGCATTCTGCACGCTGTGGGAGGCGAAGAGGTTCAGAAAAGCTTCCATGGCATGGGTCAGGGCATCCATACCGGTATCTGCGGTCATAGAGGACGGGAGGCTGATCGTAAGACGCGGATCGAGAACTGCCGTATCCGGGATCAGACAGAGGTCATTGACGGCGTATTTGTATGGTTTCCCGTCGATACAGTCTGTGATGACAGCTGCCGCCGTTGCCTCCGAACCGGTTCCGGCTGTCGTCGGCACGGCAAACAGCGGCGGAAGTTTCCGACGGACTTTCAGGAGGCCCCGCATCGCAGGAACCGTCTTTTTCGGACAGCAGACGCGGGCACCGATCAGCTTTGCTGCATCGAGAACGGATCCGCCGCCGATGGCGAGGATAGCCTGCGCCTGAATCTGCTGATAAAGACGGAAACCCTGTTCCACGCTCTCAATCTGCGGATCCGGGGCGATTTCGGAGAAAATGGTGACGGAAATGTTTTCTTTTTTACAGCCGTCCAGCAGAGACGTCAGTGTTCCGCGGCGGACAAAGCCGGGGGTAGTCACCAGGAGAATCCGGGAGATCCGGCGTTTCCGGAATAACGTGGGGAGCAGCAGAACGGCATCCGGTGCTGCAAGGAGTGTCTGTTTCTTATGCTCTGTCAGATGAAGAACGCGGCTCAACACCCACTGCCGGGTGCGGAACCAGAAAATGGAATGCATCAATCAAGTACCTCCATAAAAAATCGTGAGAATCGTATATCTCTTATTGTAACAGTGCACGGCAGGTTTTTCAATTCGTATAGGAATTTTGAATCTTCCGTGAAAAGAATTGACAGTGTAAAAAATGCGTGTTATAGTACAAATAGAACAGATAAAGAGAGCCAGGAATTGTTCACCTGGGAAATCAGGAAAAGGCTTGACTGGAGGTGCCTGATGATGGAAACAAAGAGAGATTATTATGAAGTATTAGGCGTCAGCCGGAATGCAGACGAGAAAGAAATCAAGCGTGCATACCGGAAACTGGCGAAAAAATATCATCCCGATACGAATGCGGGAAACCCGGATGCGGAAAAGAAATTTAAGGAAGTGACAGAAGCGTATTCTGTCTTAAGCGATCCGGAAAAGAAGAAAATGTACGATCAGTTCGGATTCGCGGCGTTCGACCAGGGAGCCGGCGCGTACGGCCAGCAGGGCGGTGGAAATCCGTACGGCAGTGCGTATGGAAACCCGTTCGGCGGAAGCGGAAACAACGGCGGCTATCACGAATTTCACTTTGAAGGAAACGCGGACGATATGTTCGGCGATTTCTTTGATCAGATGTTTCATGGCAAAAGCCGTGGATTCGGAAGCGAGCGGTATACGCGTTCGGGAAGTAGCAGACATCCGTTTGAGGATGCATTTTCCGGCCGCGGTACGGCAGAGGATCTCGATCTGCACGCTGAGGTTTCGATCCGCCTGGAGGAAGCGGCATCGGGCTGTGAAAAACAGATTACCCTGCGGAACCCGGATGGAACGACCAATACGCTGCTGGTTAAAATCCCGGCCGGTATCGAGAGCGGAAAGAGCATCCGTCTGCGCGGCAAAGGCCATACAGGATCAAACGGCCGCCGCGGCGATCTGATTTTGAAGGTCAATGTAGAAGAAAAGAAAGGCTTTGAACGGCGCGGAATGGACATCTACACGACGATTCAGATTCCATACACAACGGCAGTCTTTGGCGGTGAAGCGCGTGTCTCGACACTGTACGGAGATGTGGTCTGCAAAATCAAGGAAGGAACACAGTCCGGCAGTAAGCTCCGTCTGCGCGGCAAGGGCATGGTATCGATGAAAGATGCGAACGTGCACGGTGATCATTATGCGACGATTGAGATTGCTGTACCGCGCAGTCTGAACCGCACAGCACGCCAGAAACTGATGGAATATAAGGAAGCGTGCTGAAAATGTGAAGAAACTGTGAAATCGGAAAATCCGGGTTGACAAATCGTGTTTGTGGTATTATATTACATCTAGAACAAAGAAAAGGAATCAACAAGAAACCAATTCTTCCTTGCATGTTCCCAAACATCCTGTTCCAAGAAACTTATTCATAGCCACAAGGCAAAGCAAACTTAACACCCTTCACAAGATAAGAAGCCTGCTAAGAATCAGATTTTTGGAGGAAAAGGTAAATGAATACTTTAAAAGCTGAAAAGAGAAGTTTGGATGTAAAAGCAAAAAGACTTAGAAGAGAAGGATACGTTGTCGGCAATGTATTCGGCAGAGAGATGAAAGAATCCATTCCAGTTAAGATGGTAAAAAGAGATATCGAGAAACTGCTGAAGACAGACCACAAAGGCAGCCAGATTATGCTGGATGTCGACGGAACCGCATACGATGTCCTGATCAAAAATGTTGATTATAACCCGGTAGCCGGACAGATCGATTCGATCGAGTTCCAGGCACTGGTCAGCAACGAGAAAGTTCATTCCGTTGCAGAGATTGTCCTTGTAAACCATGAAAAGATCGCAGAAGGCGTTCTGCAGGAGGATCTGAACGAGGTTGCCTACATGGCATACCCGGCATCCCTGGTCGATCAGGTAATGGTCGATGTCGGAGAGATGAAGATCGGTGATGTCATCCGCGTCAAAGATCTGTCCTTGGCCGCTGACCCGGATATCACCATAAAGACCAATCCGGAATCCATTGTCGTAAGTCTGATGGCTTCCCACAACGTAGAAGCATCGGCAGAAGATACCGAAGAAGCAGAAGAGAAATAAACAGAATAAGCACATACAAAGAAATCCGAAGGCGTCAAAAACCTTCGGATTTTTTGCGTGAAAAATATGGTTTGAATCGATCAGATATAACTCATGAAGCCTTTTCCGATAATTTCGCTGCTCTTTGTGATCGCAATAAACGCGGTCGGCTCGGTATCATGAATAAACCGCTGAAGATAGACGGCCTGCTTGACATCCACAACCGTGAGAATGACTGTCCGCTGCTGGTCGGAGTAAGCGCCGACGGCGTCGTAAAGGGTTGCGCTGTGATTGAGATCCTTTGTGATGAAATCGCAGATCGGCTGCGGATTGTTGGAGATAATCGTAAAAAATTTATTCAGCTTCATCCGCTCAATCGTTTTGTCAATCAGCAGTGTTTTCGCTATCAGACCGAGAACCGAACAAAGTCCGGTTAAGGTATCGAAAATCAGGAAAGCAAGGATGACAACGATGAGGTCGGTCACCAGCAGGGCAGTGGAAATATTCATTGTAGAATATTTTTTAATAATCATGGCGATGATGTCTGTGCCGCCGCCGGAGGCATTCTCAAAAAACAGCAGTGCTGCCGCCAGTGCCGGAAGAATAATGGCAAAGCAGAGCTCCAGCATGATCTCATCGGTAAGCGGATGTGCCATCGGAAACAGCTTTTCAAAAATGTTCAGAAGAACCGAGGAAAGCACGGTCACGTAGGCTGTCTTGACGCCGAAGTTCCGCCCCAGCACAGCAAAACCAACCAGCAGAAGCAGCAGGTTGATAAAAAGGTTGATCTGTGAGGCAGTGAACGGAAGAAACCGGCAGATGACAACGGCCATACCGGATACACCGCCGAAAGAAAAATTATTGGGGAATTTAAAAACATAAATTCCAATGTCCATGATCAGAACAGCTGCGGTAATGACAGCATATTCTTTTAACGTTTGTAATGCAGGCTGCGATGCCTGTTCTTTTGTGTCCATTTTTTTGCTCCTTTATTTGAATTTGAGGCGACCTTCATTTTATTATAGAAGAAACTTTTTTGAATAACAGCTAATAATGTATCCCCCTCTTCAAACATAGCATGGCATATGGTAGTTTGTCCAGTTACATTTTCCTTATTTCCATTTTTCCGTTTTCCGATGGTTGTATCCAATTTATTTCTGTGGTATGATGAAGGGCAGGATCTTTTTTCGGAAAGAAAAAAATCTGCAGTTTCTGTTTCAAAATGTTTCGAAAAAAGAAGAAAAAACAGAAACAAAAATGGAGGAAGAAACATGAAAAATACAAAGGTTTATGTTGATTTTATAACAGAGAAACTGAAAAAACTGCTCTCCATCGACAGCCCGACCGGCTACACGAAAGATGCCATTGCATGGCTGAAAGCAGAGTACGAAGCGATGGGCTATGCGCCGGTGATCACCACAAAGGGCGGCCTTCTGGTGCAGCTTGCCAAAGGCTGTGAAGGAAACGGCGGTGTCCTTGTGGAGACACATACCGATACGCTCGGCGGCATGGTAGCGGAAGTGAAAGGAAACGGCCGTCTTCGTCTCACCGCGCTCGGCGGTATGAATCCGAACAATGCGGAGACGGAAAACTGCGTTGTCATCACAAGAGACGGAAAACGGTACGAGGGCTGCTTCCAGATGAACAACCCGTCGATCCATGTCAACGGTTCCTACGACCAGCAGGACCGCACCTACGACAATATGGAGGTCGTTCTGGATGAGATGGTCTTCTCCAAAGAGGAGACAAAAGCGCTCGGCATCGAGACCGGTGATATCGTCTGCTTTGAGACGAGAACCCGCATCACCGAGAAGGGATACATCAAGAGCCGTTTTCTCGATGATAAACTGAGCGTTGCAATCCTGCTCGGCTATGCGAAGTATTTAAAAGAAGAAAATATCACACCGTCCCGTCCGGTTTATCAGCACATCACCGTGTACGAAGAAGTCGGCCACGGCGGATCTGCTTCCGTGCCGGAGGGTGTGACGGATATCCTTTCTGTTGATATGGGCTGTGTCGGCGACGGACTGGAGTGTAAAGAGCATCAGGTATCCATCTGCGTCAAAGACAGCGGCGGCCCTTACAGCTACGATTTTACCGGTGAGCTGATTGCGGCAGCAAAAGCAAACGGAATCGACTATGCGGCGGATGTTTACCCGCACTACGGCTCTGACGTGGAGGCAACGCTCCGCGGCGGCGCAGACGCACGCCATGCCCTGATCGGCGCCGGTGTGTACGCATCCCATGGATATGAGAGAAGCCATGTGGACGGCGTGAAGAATACGCTGGAACTGCTTGCGGCGTATCTGGACAAATAAAAATAAGAACAAGTGAGAGAATTGCATGAGAAAATTAGCATTGCCAGAAGAAGTGCTGCTCCAGATTGAGCAGCCTGCGCGATACATTGGAAATGAATTCAACAGTGTCGTAAAAGACAAAGAGAAAGTAGCCCTGCGCGGCGCATTCCTGTTCCCGGATGTGTATGAGATCGGTATGTCCCACCTTGGCATCCAGATCCTGTACGATATGTTCAACAAACGCGAGGACATGTGGTGCGAGCGAGTTTATTCCCCATGGCCGGATCTGGACCGCGTGATGCGTGAACAGAACATTCCGCTGTTCGGCCTGGAATCCCAGGAGTCGGTGAAAAACGAGGATTTCCTGTTCATCACCCTGCAGTATGAGATGTGTTATACAAACGTTCTGCAGGCGCTCGACCTTGCCGGAATCCCGCTGCATGCGGTGGAGCGTACCGGCGAGGACCCGATCGTCATCGGCGGCGGCCCGTGTACGTACAACCCGGAGCCGATCGCTCCGTTCTTCGACCTGTTTTACATCGGAGAGGGTGAGGTTGTGTACGACCAGCTTTTCGACACGTATCTGGAAAATAAAAAGAACGGCGGAACCCGTCTGGATTTTCTGAAAAAGGCATGCCAGATCCCGGGCATTTACGTACCGCAGTTTTATGAAGTAACGTACCACGAGGACGGAACCGTTGCAGCCTTTACGCCGTCCATCCCGGAAGCGCCGGAAAAGATCAAAAAACAGCTCGTCATGGATATGACCGAGGCAACGTATCCGGAGAAACCGGTCGTGCCGTTTATCAAGGCAACACAGGACCGTGTCGTTCTGGAGATCCAGCGCGGCTGTATCCGCGGCTGCCGTTTCTGCCAGGCGGGTATGGTGTACCGTCCGACAAGAGAGCGCGATGTGGAGAAGTTAAAAGAACTTGCGACCCATATGCTGCGCAATACCGGCCACGATGAGATTTCGTTGAGTTCTTTGAGCTCGAGTGATTACAGCCATCTTCCGGAGCTTGTCAACTATCTGATCGACAGCTGCCCGGAAAAAGGTGTCAATATTTCCCTTCCGTCTCTTCGAATCGACGCATTTTCCCTCGATGTCATGAGCAAGGTACAGGATATCAAAAAGAGCAGCCTGACCTTCGCACCGGAGGCGGGAAGCCAGCGGATGCGGAATGTTATTAATAAAGGTCTGACCGAGGAAGTCATTCTCGACGGAGCCGGAAAAGCGTTTGAGGGCGGCTGGAATAAAGTAAAACTGTATTTCATGCTGGGCCTTCCGACCGAGACCGAGGATGATATCAAAGGAATTGCGCATCTGGCGGAAAAGATCGCAGAGCGTTACTATGAGATTCCGAAAGACCAGAGAAACGGAAAATGCCAGATTACGGCAAGCTCCTCGTTCTTTATTCCGAAGCCGTTCACTCCGTTCCAGTGGGCACCGATGAACACGGAGAGGGAGTTTCTTGACAAAGCGGCGATTGTAAAGGCAGAGGTCCGCGCACAGCTGAATCAGAAGAGCATCCGTTACATTTATCATGAGGCAGATATTTCCCTTCTGGAGGGATTCCTTGCACGCGGTGACCGGAAATGTGCCGAAGTTATTGAAAAAGCGTACAGAAAAGGTGCTATTTTCGATGCCTGGTCCGAGTATTTCCGGAAAGATGCCTGGGAAGAAGCGTTTGCAGAGACCGGCATTGACGTTTCGTTCTATGCCTGCCGTAAGCGCAGCACCGATGAGATCCTTCCGTGGGATTTCCTTGATATCGGCGTGACGAAAAAATTCCTGATCCGCGAATGGGAGCGGGCACAGCAGGAAACCGTTACCCCGAACTGTAAGATGCAGTGTTCCGGCTGCGGAGCAAAATCATTCGGAGGAGGTGTCTGCTATGAAAATCAGAATTAAGTTTGCCAAAACAGGTGTGATGAAATTTGTGGGTCATCTGGATGTGATGCGTTACTTCCAGAAAGCAATCCGCCGTGCGGAACTTCCGATCGCTTATTCCGAGGGCTTCAGCCCGCACATGCTGCTGTCGTTTGCTTCTCCGCTCGGTGTCGGCATCAGCAGCACCGGTGAATATTTCGATATGGTGCTCGCGGAAGATATGAAAACCGACGAGATTGTAAAACGTCTGAATGCGACGATGGTTGAGGGAATGGAAGTGCTTTCCGCCCGCCATGTGCCGGATGGAAAAGCAAGCAAGGCAATGTCTCTCGTAGCAGGAGCCGATTATCTCGTGCAGTTCCGCGAGGGAAAAATGCCGGAGATTGATCTGGAAACGAAAGTACCGGTGTTTTTTGCACTTCCGCAGATTGAGATCATGCGAAAGACAAAACGAAGCGAAAAGCTGACCGATATCCGCCCATGGATTTACGATATGAAAGCAAAGAAAAGCGGTGTCTGGATGCAGCTCTCCACCGGAAGTGTTTCGAACCTGAAACCGGAGCTCGTGATGGAAGCGTTCTGCAAATGGTGCGGGGTTGAACTGCCGCCGTTTGCATACACGATTCTGCGCGAGGAAGTTTACGCAGACATCGGAACGGAAGAAGAGCGAAAGCTGGTTCCGCTGGAAGCATTAGGAGAAGAAGTTGAGTAAACGAGTTGTCATTGCCCATCTGCCGTGGGAGGGAAAAGATTACCTGGTACACACGCTGGTGGAAGGAGAAAGACCGGTCGAACTGACGGCCCTCTGCAGGGAGAAGGAAACGCTGCTTGGCAATATCTATGTCGGCCGGGTGGAAAAACTGGCGCCCGGGATCCGCGGGGCATTTGTCTCGTTTGCGGAGCAGCAGAGCTGTTTTCTTGATCTGTCCCGTGTAAAAGAAGGGTATCTTCTGAAAAAAGCACCGGGAACGGAACTGCATGTCGGAGATGAAATTGTCGTGCAGATCCAGCGGGAAGCGCAGAAAACGAAGCTTCCGTCGGCGACAGCAGAACTTTCTCTTTCGGGAAGTGCCCTGGCGCTCTATTATGGAAAGCCGGAAATCTCATGCTCGGGACGCCTTCTGCCGGAGCAGAAAAAACGGTTAAAAGAACTGGGAAGCCGGATGTTTCCAGAGCTTTCCGGCGGAAGCCTTCCGTTTGGCGTGATCTTCCGCACCGCATCCGCTGATGCTTCGGAAGAAGAGATCCGGCAGGAATATCTCGAGCTGTCCGAAAAACTCGCGCGGATTGTCCAGTATGGAACGATGCGGAGCCTGTACTCCTGCCTGTATCGGGCGTCAGATGCCGTGCCGGAGCTCGTCAAACGGTATGCACCGTCAGTTTCAGAACTTGTGACAGATGACAGAGAAACGTATGAGATCTGCAGAGAATATCTGGAGCGCCATGATTTTCACGACTGCCGCCTGACCTGGTATGAGGATCAGCTTACCACACTGACAAAGAAAGAAAATCTCGAAAATCACGTAAAACAGGCACTCGACAAACGTGTGGATCTGCCTTCCGGCGGATTCCTCGTGATCGAACCGACCGAAGCGCTGACCGCGATCGATGTGAACAGCGGAAAGCAGCTCGGCGGACGGAAAAATACGTTTCTGTACAGCGTAAACCAGGAGGCAGCCCGCGAAATCGCCCGCCAGATCCGCCTGCGCGGGATTTCCGGTCTGATCCTGGTTGACTTTATCAACATGCCGGAAAAAGAGCAGGAGGAGCGCCTTCTCGGCTTCCTGCAGGGTCTTGTGCGGGAAGATCCCGTCCAGACCAAAGTTGTGGATATGACGGCGCTTCATCTCGTGGAACTGACGAGAAAGAAAATCCGCCGGCCGCTGGCAGAACAGATGAAATGACGGTGACCTTACAAAGGAGGAATGAATATGGAACCACAAAAGAAACCGATTCACCTCAATGAAAATGATACCCCATATCTTTACGAACCCTTTCGAAACCAGATGCCGGCAAAACGGCCGCATCCGGCGGAAAAAGAAAAGATACTGAAACCATGGCAGGGCCTGCTGGTGTTTGCCTTTCTGATGGTTCTTTTTAATCTCGCCGGAATCCCGCTGGTTCTTGCAGGCGGGATGTATGGAAATGCGCTGGACGAGATCATTGTATTCCTGATCGGATCCATTCTCGTCGTACGGGCACTTCATATTCCGTTAAAAGAAGTGTTCCCATTAAAAAAGCCGGATGGAGCCGGAATCCTCGGAACCATTCTGATGTGGTATGTGACGTACCGCGGTGTGCTTGCCCTTTTCCTTCTGATGGAATGGATTTTCCCGCAGGAATACGCAAGCCTCTCGGAATCCATGGACAGCAGTATGGCGGGCCTTTCCTATTTCGGCGAGCTGCTTGTCGTTGCGCTGACACCGGCCATCTGTGAAGAAGCACTGCACCGCGGTCTTCTGCAGTACAGCCTGCGCGGAATCAAAAAGAAATGGGTGATGCTGCTTCTGATGGGCGTTTATTTTGGCGCTTTCCACATGAGCATCGTCCGTTTTCTTCCGATGATGATGATGGGAATCGTTCTCTCGTATGTTCGGATGAAGACCGACAACATGTTTTACAGCTCGCTGTTTCATTTCGTCCATAACGCATCGACGATTGTGGCGAGCATTGCGGCAAGCTTCCTCTATATGTTCTCGCAGGGGAACGCAGCAGCAGGCAGCGGATACGCAACGGAAACGTACATCGGCATGTATCTGATCGAAGCGGCGCTGATGCCGATCGGTCTTTATATGGGAAGCCGTCTTCTGATGTACCAGCAGACAAAAAGCGAAGGATTTTTCCCGAAGGAGAGAAGAAAAAAGACCATTGCAAAAATCGTAATTCCGACCATTCTGCTGATCCTTGGCGGACTGTTTTTTCTTGGTATTGGTATGATGTAAAAAGAATCAAAAGCAGTTTGAGCAATTTTGCAGAAATGTCCAAGCCGGGTAGAAAACAGGTACGATTTATGATAGAATAACAGCAAATCAAGCGTTACACGATATTACAGAAAGGAAAAGCTGTTTCTCTAAAAAGAGACAGCAGGAATAAGAACTATGGCAAGAACAGCTATTGCTACCGACAGCAACAGCGGTATTACACAGAGTCAGGCGAAAGAGCTGGGCGTTTTTGTCCTTCCGATGCCTTTCTTCATGCGCGGAAAAATCCAGTTTGAGGATATCGACCTGACACAGGAACAGTTTTACGAGATTCTGGCAGAGGATGCGGCTGTTTCCACATCTCAGCCGTCTCCGGGAGATCTGATGGATTTCTGGAACAAAATTCTCGAAGAGTACGATGACATTGTTTACATTCCGATGTCAAGCGGCCTTTCCACCTCCTGTGATACAGCGACCGTGCTGTCCGAGGACTATGAAGGAAAAGTGCAGGTTGTCAACAACCAGAGAATCTCCGTTACGCAGCAGCAGTCTGTTCTGGATGCAAAGAAAATGGCAAACCGCGGCGTGGCAGCAAAAGACATCAAAGCAATTCTGGAAGAGGATGCGCTGGATGCAAGTATCTATATTATGGTAGATACGTTAAAATACCTGAAAAAAGGCGGCCGCGTTACGCCGGCAGCAGCCATGATCGGAACCGTTTTAAATATCAAACCGGTGCTGACGATCCAGGGAGAGAAGCTTGACGCGTTTGAAAAAGCGCGCGGTGTGAAACAGGCAAAGAAAGCCATGATCAAGGCTATGAAAAAAGATATGGACAAACGCTTCGCAAAAGAGCGTGCAGCCGGCATCATGGGACTTCACATTGCCTATACCGCAAACGACAAAGAAGTAATCGATGGATGGATTGTCGAAGTAAAAGAAGCCTTCCCGGATTTTGAAGTCGATGCGCATCCACTGTCCTTAAGCGTTGCCTGCCACATCGGACCTGGCGCACTGGCAATTGCATGTGAAAAAAAATCTGCAATTTCCTGAAAAATACTATTGACAAACAGCAGACGTGATGATATATTGTAGAAGTATGCCGCACAGAGAGGTAAAAGAGTCGAAAGACCACCGAATCTGGCGAGTAATTGATAGGGAGGTGCCATATGTACGCAATTATTGCAACAGGTGGTAAACAGTACAAGGTAGCTGAAGGCGATGTTATCCGAGTAGAGAAACTTGGCGTTGAAGCTGGAGAAACCGTAACTTTTGATCAGGTACTTGCAGTAAGCAATGACGGACTGAAAGTTGGCGAGGACGTTAAAAATGCATCCGTAACCGCATCTGTAGTTGGAAACGGTAAAGGCAAAAAAGTTATCGTTTACAAGTATAAGAGAAAAACTGGTTATCATAAGAAAAACGGTCACAGACAGCAGTACACTGAAGTGAAGATTGAAAAAATCAACGCTTAAGTCTTATGATTTGTATAACCGTAACAGAGTCTGACGGCGAGTACATCTCCGTGGAGTCAAACGGTCATGCAGGCTATGCAGAGGAAGGGCAGGATATCATCTGTGCCGCTGTCTCCGCATTGATTGTAAACACCGTAAATTCCGTGGAAACATTGACAGAGGATCTGATTATAAGTGAGGCTGGAGATGGATACGTGTATTTTTCATTCCCGAATGGGTATTCTGAAAGTACCGCACTTCTTGTAAAATCACTTTTGCTGGGCCTCGAAAGTATCCGCCGCGATTATGGAGCACAATACTTAGAGATCGCATTCAAGGAGGTGTAATACCATGTTAAATATGAACCTTCAGATTTTCGCTCATAAAAAAGGAGTTGGTTCTACCAAGAACGGTAGAGATTCCGAGTCCAAGAGATTAGGAGCAAAAAGAGCTGACGGACAGGTTGTAAAGGCTGGAAACATTCTTTACAGACAGCGTGGAACCAAGATTCATCCAGGCGTGAACGTAGGAATCGGAAAAGACGATACCTTATTCGCTATGGTTGACGGACGCGTAGCTTTCGAAAGAAAAGGACGTGACAAAAAACAGGTTTCCGTATATCCGGTAGCAACAGAAGAGTAAGACAAAGGTGCGGCTTCAAATCTTAAGAGGTTTGAAGCCGTTTTTGTTAATAATAATTAAAGGTCCAGCAGACCGATTGGGATTTAGATAAAACAAGACAGGAGAATACCATGTTTGCAGACAGAGCAAAAATTCTGATCCGCTCCGGTAAGGGCGGAGACGGACATGTCAGTTTCCGCAGAGAGCTTTTTGTACCGAACGGCGGGCCGGACGGCGGCGATGGCGGCAAAGGCGGAGACGTTATTTTTGAAGTTGACGAAGGACTGAATACACTGGTTGATTACCGCCACAGAAGAAAGTTTTCTGCTACCGACGGCGAGCCGGGCGGAAAACGCAGATGCCATGGCGGAAACGGCGCAGATATTGTCCTGAAAGTACCGGAAGGAACCGTCATTATGGACGCTGCGAGCGGAAAAGTCATCGCAGATATGTCCGGTGAAAACCGCCGTCAGGTTGTATTAAAAGGCGGAAAAGGTGGAAACGGAAATATGCATTACGCAACCGCTACCATGCAGGTTCCGAAATACGCCCAGCCAGGCCAGCCGGCACAGGAGCTGGAAGTAAGAATGGAACTGAAAGTCATCGCGGACGTCGGACTCGTCGGTTTCCCGAACGTTGGAAAATCGACCCTGCTTTCCCGCGTGACAAATGCAGAACCGAAAATTGCAAATTATCACTTTACCACACTTTCCCCGAACCTCGGTGTCGTAGACCTTGAGGGCTGCAGCGGATTTGTTATCGCAGATATCCCGGGACTGATCGAGGGTGCATCGGAAGGAGTCGGCCTCGGCCATGAATTCCTGCGCCACATCGAGAGAACCCGCGTGATGATCCATGTAGTAGACGTTGCATCGACCGAGGGAAGAGATCCGGTGGATGATATCAACAAGATCAACAAAGAGCTCGAAGCCTATAACCCGGAGATCGCAAAACGCCCGCAGATCATCGCGGCCAATAAGACCGATGCGATCTATGTAGAAGAGGGCGAAGAGGATCCGGTGGAACGTCTGAAAAAAGAGTTCGAGCCGAAAGGCATCCCGGTTTATCCGATTTCTGCCGTCAGCGGAAAAGGCTTAAAAGAGCTTTTATATGCCGTACAGAAAAAACTCGATGAGCTTCCGAAAGAGCGTATGGTCTTCGAGCAGGAATTCTTCCCGGAGGATATGCTTCTTGCCGAGAACCTGCCGTACACCGTCGAGCAGGACCCGGAGGACGAGCACCGCTTCATCATCGAGGGACCGAAGATCGAGAAAATGCTCGGCTACACCAATCTGGATTCCGAGAAAGGTTTTGCTTTCTTCCAGCGGTTCTTAAAAGATACCGGTATCTTAGACGAACTCGAGCAGGCCGGCATCCAGGAAGGCGATACCGTCAAGATGTATGGATTTGAATTTGATTATTATAAATAGAACGAATAAATAACGAAGGAGGAGACGTATGACCAGCAAGCAGAGAGCATACCTGAAAGGCCTTGCCATGACCATGGAACCGATCCTGCAGGTAGGAAAAAGCAGCATCACGCCGGAGCATACCGCTGCTGTAGCAGAGGCACTTGAGGCGAGAGAACTAATTAAAATCAATGTACTGCAGAACTGCCTCGATGATCCAAGAGAGATCGCAGAAGTTCTGGCAGAACGCACCAATTCCCAGGTCGTACAGGTGATCGGCAAAAAGATCGTGCTGTACAAAGAGGGCAAAAAAGAGAAAAAGAAAATTCAGCTTCCGAAATAATCCGCAGGAAAGAACCGCCGGGACCGGAGCATACCGCTGCAGTTCCGGCGCTTTTTGAGGAAAACGTATGGAAAAGAAAAACAGAAAAATTGGCATTATGGGAGGCACATTCGATCCCATTCATATCGGTCATCTGATCCTTGGCGAGGCGGCGTACGAGCAGTTCGGGCTTGATGAAGTCTGGTTTCTTCCGGCCGGAAATCCGCCACATAAGCGGAACCGGGCGGGACAGGCAAAGGATGCACAGCGTGTCGAGATGGTGCGCCGTGCCATCGCATCCAATCCGCATTTTGTGCTCTGCACCAAAGAGATGAAAGATGAGGGCTATACCTACAGTTATCGGACGCTTGAGGCGATGCGGAAGGAACATCCGGGCACGGAGTTTTACTTTATCATTGGAGCGGATTCCCTGTTCTATTTTGATGAGTGGAAAAATCCAGAGCGGATCTGCGCCGCGGCAAAGATCCTTGTGGCGACCAGGGATCTGGCAAAAGAGGAAGAGCTTCTGGCCTGTATGGAACGAAATGCAGAAAAACTTCACGGTACCTTTCTGAAACTCGACACACCGAATCTGGATGTTTCTTCCCACGAACTGCGGGAATGGATCCGGGAAGGAAAATCCGTGAAATACTATCTGCCGGATTCTGTGATTTCCTACATTCAGGAGCAGAAAATCTATCAGGATTAGAGGAAGAGCAGGATGGAACAGTACGATTTATGGAAACTGGACAAAAAACTCCAGAAGGAAGTCGATGAAGACCGCTATCATCACACGCTCGGTGTGATGTTTACCGCATCATCCATGGCGATGGTATGGGGCGAGGATCTCGAAAAAGCCCGTGTCGCGGGACTGCTTCACGACTGTGCAAAATGCATTCCGAATAAGAAAAAAATCACCATGTGTGAGAAAAATAAGATTGAAATCACTGAGTTTGAGCGGAACAATCCGTTTTTGATCCATGCCAAGCTCGGTGCATTTCTGGCGAAGGACAAGTATAAGGTGGAAGATCCGGAGATCTTAAGCGCCATCACCTGGCATACGACAGGAAAAGAAGATATGACATTGCTGGAGAAGATCATCTATATCGCAGATTATATCGAGCCGGCACGAAACAAGGCGCCTCATCTTACCCGCCTTCGGAAGCTGGCATTCACCGATATCGACGAATGCATGTATGAAATTTTAAAAGACAGTATGGCGTATCTGTCGGAAAACCCGAAGACGATGGACCCGATGACGGAGCAGGCATATCAGTTCTATGAGGCACTGCACCGGGAACGGACGGCAAAGGAGGAAGTATAAATGAGCGAAGCAAAACAGACTGCAAAACTTGCACTGGAAGCACTGGAAGATAAAAAAGCAATGGATGTCCGCATTCTGGACATTACCCATGTTTCTACCCTGGCAGATTATTTCATGATCGCCAGCGGAAGCAACCGTAACCAGGTGCAGGCAATGGCAGACAACGTGGAGGAGGTACTCGGAAAGGCCGGCGTACATCCAAAACAGATCGAAGGCTATCAGACCGCAAACTGGATTCTGATGGACTACGGCGATGTTGTCATCCACATCTTTGATGAGGAGAACCGCCTGTTCTACGATCTGGAGAGAATTTGGAGAGACGGTAAAGTCGTAGAAAAAGAAGAGATTATGTAAGTTAGGTGGAAAAAGGCGCAGAAAATCCGGAACCGTGCAGAGAAAGGCGGACGGGTTCTCTGCGCCTTTCTGGTGTTTGGAACGCATATGATAAAGAAAAAGGGGAATATCACACGATGAAAAAAATAGAAAGCGGATCGCTTGCTGTGATGCTCGATGAAGAGACGCTGGGACTTAGGATCGAAAAAGACGGCGTTGTCTGGAATACGGATCCGAAAAAGACACCGGAACTGATTTTTGCAGAGGGAACATACCGTTTCCTGGATGCAGAGGAGATTTCCCATGAGGTCTATTCCTTCGGCGTCGGATGCGGCATCCGGAGCCGTTATGCGGGATTTGCGGGAACACCGTATGCCTTCGAGACGATTATCTGGATCGAAGCTGTGGATGAAACATTTTGGATGGAGTGGATTCCGCTCTGCGAGGAGGGACTGCATCCGGTAAAGGTGCTGTGGCCGACGGCAATGGAGTTTACAAACGGGCGCGATGACTGGTATACACTCCTTACCGAGGGACAGGGACTTCTGATTCCGAATACCTGGAAGACGGAACTTGGAAAGCTTTCGTTTGACGGCAGATTTGAGACCTCCGGCGGCTATATGCCGTGGTTTGGCCAGGTGAAGGAAAGATGCGGCTATACAGCGATCTGTACAACACCGTGGAACGTCGGTTATCAGGCAGAGCACCCGGCAGGCGGCCCGTATACCAGCGTGGGGGCATGGCTGGAGCCAAGCCTTGGAACAATGAATTACCGCCGCGTATTCCGTTATACGTTTTTAAATAACTGCGATTATAACGACCTCTGCAAAACATACCGTCAGTATGTACGGGAACAGGGCCATCTGCGCACTTTGAAAGAAAAGGCAGTACAGAATCCGTCCATTCACGATCTTGTGGGAACGTGTTTTGTTCATACGGGAATCAAGACGGTTGTGCAGCCGGAGTCCGGCTTTTTCGATCCGCAGAATCCGGAGAAAAATAACCGCGTAGTGCCGTTTTCCGTGCGCGAACAGCAGATCCGCGAAATTCATGATCTCGGCGTAGAGAAAGTCTATCTTCATCTGGACGGCTGGGCAGAACCGGGGTATGACAACCAGCATCCGGACTACACACCGGCATGCCAAGCGGCCGGCGGATGGGAAGACATGAAATCGCTTGTCGATACGATGCATGATTTCGGCTACAAATTCGGTATTCACGACCAGTACCGCGATTATTACCATGCAGCGCCGAGCTACGATGAAAATTATGCCTGCCGCCTTCCGGATAGAACGATACCGGGACACAGTTACTGGGCGGGCGGACCGCAGAGCTATCTCTGTGCAACGCAGGCACCGTTCTATGTGAAACGGAATTTTGCCGAGCTGAAGAAAAACGGAATCCGGCTTGACGGTGCATACCTCGATGTGTTTACGTGCAACGAGGGCGACGAGTGCGCAAATCCGGAGCATGTGATGACGAGAAGAGACTGCTATACGTACCGCGGAAACTGCTTCTCCTGGCTGCTATCACAGGGGATTCTCTCAAGCTCCGAGGAGGTCAGCGACTGGGCCGTTCCGTATCTGGTATTCTGCCATTATGCGCCGTACGACTTTATGCTGCGCCCGGCAGAGACACCGAAAAAAGGAATCCCGGTGCCGCTCTTTAATCTTGTGTATCATGACTGTGTGATCGAGCCGTGGATGATGGACCGTGTTTCAAAAGACGAGGACTATATGCTGTATGCGCTTCTTGCAGGCGGTGCACCGTATCTTGTACGGGACGGCGCATATCCGAATACAGATGGTGCATTTGACGGGGAGAAAATCAGTCTGGAAGAGATGACAGAAAGATGCCGCGTTGTAACGGAGCTGCATGAAAAAACGGCACTCCTGGAACTGGTACGCCACGAGTGTATGACGGTGGACGGAAGCGTACAGAAGAGTGAATTTTCCGATGGAACATATGTTATTTGTGACTTTGCAGAGCAGATATATGAAATCGGATACGGGGCATAAAAGAAAAGCGCCACATGTAGATTTTGTTCTTATAAAAATACAAGATTTTGTGGTTTTCCTTGTATTTTTTCAAGTGCATATCTTGCGCGGAAAGCAGAGATTTGTTATATTATGCATGCGGAGGTGTTCATGCCCGGTGCAAAGAAGATGCCGGAGCGTGACGAAACAAAATAACACCAGAAAGGAACAAAGCAAATGAGAGAATTTGAACAGTGGGATGGCTTTACCGGAAGACTCTGGAAAGAAGGCATCGACGTACGTGACTTTATTCAGAACAACTATACTCCATATGACGGAGATGAGAAATTCCTGGAGGGACCAACAGAGGCTACAGACCGTCTGTGGGGCAAATTACAGGAACTCCAGAAAGAAGAGCGTGCAAAAGGCGGCGTTCTGGATATGGAGACAGACGTTGTAAGCGGAATCACAGCTTACGGCGCAGCATATATCGATGACAGCATGAAAGATCTGGAGCAGGTAGTTGGTCTTCAGACAGACAAACCGCTGAAACGTGCATTTATGCCGTATGGTGGAATTAAAATGGCTGAGCAGTCCTGCGAGACTTACGGCTACAAACCAAGTGAGAAGCTTCATGAAATTTTCACTAAATATCACAAAACACATAACCAGGGTGTATTCGACATCTACACACCAGAGATGATGAAAGCCCGTCATAATAAAATCCTGACCGGTCTGCCGGATACCTATGGCCGTGGCCGTATCGTAGGCGACTACCGTCGTGTTGCTCTGTACGGTATTGATTACCTGATCGAGCGCAAAAAAGCAGACTTCGCTGCAACAAATCGTCAGGGAATGCGTCGTGGTGACTTCCAGTTAAGAGAAGAGATCGCTGACCAGGTCAGAGCACTGCAGGATATGAAAGTTATGGCACAGTCCTATGGCTATGACATTTCCGAGCCGGCTAAGAACGCAAGAGAAGCTGTTCAGTGGCTGTACTTCGGATACCTTGCAGCTATCAAAACTCAGAACGGTGCTGCAATGAGCGTTGGCCGTGTATCTACTTTCCTTGACATCTACATCGAAAGAGATATCGAAAAAGGAATCCTGACCGAGAAAGAGGCTCAGGAGCTGATCGACCATCTGGTAATGAAATTCCGTATGGTTAAATTCGCAAGAATTCCGTCTTACAATCAGCTGTTCTCCGGTGACCCGGTATGGGCTACTCTGGAAGTTGCCGGTATGGGAATCGACGGACGTTCTATCGTTACAAAGAACGATTTCCGTTTCCTGCATACACTGGAAAACATGGGACCGTCCCCAGAGCCGAACCTTACTGTTCTGTACTCTGAGAATCTTCCGGAAGCTTTCAAGAAATATGCAGCTCATATTTCTGTACAGACAAGCTCCATCCAGTATGAGAACGATGATGTAATGCGTCCGGTATGGGGCGATGATTACTCCATCTGCTGCTGTGTATCTGCTACCGAGACCGGTAAGGAGATACAGTTCTTCGGCGCTCGTGCAAACCTTGCAAAATGCCTTCTGTACGCGATCAACGGCGGTAAAGACGAGAAGACAAAACAGCAGGTTGCTCCGGAATATCAGCCGATCACTGCTGAGTATCTGGACTATGATGAGGTTATGAAGAAATACGACGTTATGATGGACTGGCTGGCTCATCTGTACGTTGGAACTCTGAACATGATCCACTACATGCATGACAAATACTACTATGAGGCAGCAGAGATGGCTCTGATCGACACCGATGTAAGACGTACCTTTGCAACCGGTATCGCAGGATTCTCTCACGTAGTAGACTCCTTAAGCGCAATCAAATACGCTAAAGTTAAAGTTATCCGTGACGAAGAAGGAATGGCTGTTGACTTCGAGACAACCGGCGACTTCCCAAGATACGGCAACGACGATGACAGAGCAGACGAGATCGCTGTATGGCTGCTTCGTACCTTCATGGACAAACTGAAATACTGCCATACCTATCGTGATTCTGAGCCGACTACCTCTATCCTTACCATTACTTCCAACGTTGTATATGGTAAAGCAACTGGTTCTCTGCCGGACGGAAGAAAAGCCGGTGAGCCTCTGTCTCCGGGAGCTAACCCGTCTTACGGCGCAGAGAAGAGCGGACTTCTTGCTTCCCTGAACTCTGTAGCAAAACTGCCGTATGAGGACGCTCTGGACGGAATCTCCAACACCCAGACCATCAACCCGGGCGCACTTGGCCACAACGACGAAGAGCGTACCGAGAACCTGGTACACGTTCTGGACGGATACTTCGAGCAGGGTGCACATCACCTGAACGTAAACGTATTCGGAACCGAAAAACTGATCGACGCAATGGAGCACCCGGAGAAACCGGAGTATGCAAACTTCACAATCCGTGTATCCGGCTATGCAGTTAAATTCATCGACCTGACAAAAGAGCAGCAGATGGACGTAATTGCACGTACCTGCCACGATCATATGTAATTTCTGAAAATGTTATTTCTAAAGCCCCCGCGGCCGCAGCAATGCGGCTGTGGGGGCTTTTTGTATATCGCTGCTTGAATTCCAGTAAAATCCACTTGATTTAGAGTACATAAAATGAGAAAATTTATCAGATGCAGAACGCTAATTGAAAAACTTTTATCAAGTAATTCATAGCGTAAGTTACGAGTTAATGTTATAATACCAAAGTTAGGATTTCCTAACATAAGAAAAAATGGAGTTTTATTTATGAAAAAGAAAATTGTTGCAGCATTTTGTCTTGCCATGGTGATGACGGTCGGCGGATGTTCCGGTGCGGGGACAGCAGCGCAGCCGGAGAGCAGTGAAAGTCAGACACAGCCGGCGTCTGTTTCGGAGTCTTCGAGCAGTTCTGACGCTTCGGAAGAGAATTCCACGCAGAAATCCGCATCATCCACAGCTTCTTCCGATGCCGCAGATGCATCGAGCAGCCGAGATATTTTTGCGATGGATACGTACATGACGGTCACTGCCTATGGTCCGAATGCAGAAACGGCGGTGGATCAGGCGCAGCAGGAGATTGAGCGGCTGGATGCACTTCTGTCGACCGGAGAGAAGACGAGTGAAGTAGCGCAGATCAATGCAAACGGCGGCGGAACCTTATCGGAGGATACCACCTATCTGCTGGAACGCTCGCTGGATCTGTATGACAGCACAAACGGCGTTTTCGACATCGCAATTTATCCGATCATGGACGCCTGGGGTTTTACAACCGGAAATTATACGATTCCTTCGGATGAGACGATCGAAAGCCTCCTTCCGCTGACCGATGCCAATGATATCCTATACGACAAGGACAGCGCATCCATCAGCTTTGCCAAGGACGGCATGAAAATTGACTTCGGCGGAATCGCAAAGGGCTATACCTCCGGCAGAATCGCCGATATTTACCGGGAATGCGGTGTGACGAGCGGGCTCATCAACCTCGGCGGAAACGTTCAGGTTGTCGGCACGAAAACGGACGGCAGTAAATGGCGCGTTGCCGTGCAGAGTCCGGAGGCAGAGGATGATTATCTCGGCATTCTCTCGACGGCCAACCGGGCGGTTATTACTTCTGGCGGCTATGAGCGGTATTTCGAACAGGACGGCATGAAATATCATCACATCATCGATCCATCGACCGGTCATCCGGCAAATAACGGTCTGGTGTCGGTGACGATCGTAAGTGCTGACGGAACACTGGCGGATGGCCTTTCTACTTCTCTTTTCATCATGGGGAAGGACAAGGCGGCCGAATACTGGCGTGCACACAGCGATGAATTTGACACCATTCTGGAGGATGCGGACGGCGTTCTGTATGTAACCGAAGGAATTGCTGACGATTTCACATCCGATCACGAGACAAACATTATCAGGAAAGACGGTGATACATAACCATGGGAAAATGGAAAAAACTGACAGCATTTGCACCGGCTCTCGCGGCAGTTATCGTAGCAGCCTGTGCCGGTATTTCGCTGAACGGCTACACTGCACCGGTTTACGCCGTAGAGCAGCCGGAGGCACTGGTGACACCGGAGCCGGAACAGGATACCGATGCAGCGGAAAAGAAAGATGATACAAAAAAGAAGGACGATACCAAAAAGACAACCGATACCGAAGCAGAACTTGTCGCAGCCGTCGGTTCCGGCAGCTTTGAGCTGGCGGACGGAACGTACGAAGGAAGCGGAACAGGTTTTGGCGGTACGATTACAGTCTCTGTCGTATTGAAAGACAAAACGATTCAGTCGATCTCGATTGTAAGCGCTCCCGGCGAGGACGCAGCTTTCCTGAACCGTGCGAAGGGAGTTATCGACCGTATCATCGCATCCCAGAGTGTGGATGTGGACACGGTTTCCGGTGCAACTTTCAGTTCAAAAGGTATCCTTGCAGCCGTGAAAAATGCACTGACCGGTCAGGAGGACACTTCAGAACCGGCATCCGCATCAGGAGCGGCAGGCGGCGGAGCCTCTGCCGGCGGAACCGTTACAGTATCTAAAATCGAAGAACCGGCTGCCTACCGGGATGGAACGTATTACGGAACCGGAACAGGATTTGGCGGCACAATGAAAGTCTGCGTTGTTGTCAGCGGCGGAAAAATTGCTTCGATTGATATTGTGGAAAACAGCGATACGCCAAGCTACCTTTCCAGTGCTTCCTCTCTGATTTCGACGATTATCTCAACACAGAGTACGAATGTGGATACGGTCTCCGGCGCGACATACAGCTCCCGCGGTATTATTGAAGCTGTGCGGAGTGCCTTAAGTCAGGCGGCAGTGAACGGGTCTTCCAGTACAAACGGAGGAAGCCAGAGCAATACAAACAACGGAAACAACAGCCAGAATAATAATCAGAACAATAACAATTCGTCTGCATCCAAGGGAAGTTTCCCTTATCAGGACGGAATTTATTACGGCACGGCCGCCGGTTTCCAGGGAGACATCAAAGTGGCGGTAGCCCTGCAGGATCAGACGATCAAAGCGGTACTGATTCTGGAAAACGAAGATGACGAGACATTCTTCAACCGTGCCAAAGTCGTAGCGGACCGCATCGTAGACGGACAGAAAACCGATGTGGATCTCGTATCCGGCGCAACGTACAGCTCCCGCGGCATCCAGAACGCAGTAAAACAGGCGCTGGAAAATGCGAAGAAGGCAACAAACGGCGAGACCGTTCCGGATAACGGAACGAGCAGCGGCGGAACCACAACGATTCCGGAAGGAAAATTCCCATACGAGGAAGGCATTTACTACGGAACCGGCGAGGGCTATCTGGGAGACATTACAACGGCAGTTGTCATTCAGGATGAGACGATCAAGGCAATTCTCGTGACCGAGAGTGAAGATGACGAAGCATTCTTAAAACGCGCAAAACAGACAGCAAAGGACGTTGTGAAAAACCAGACACTGGAAGTTGACACCGTTTCCGGCGCAACCTACAGCTCCAGGGGAATTCTTGCGGCAATCGAGGAAGCTTTAAAAGAGGCAGAACGCGTAACTGAGGAAAAGAAAAATCCAACCCCGACACCGACGGAAACACCAACCCCGACCGAAATCCCGGAGCCAACTGAGACGCCAACACCAACCCCGACGGAAACTCCGGAACAAAAGATCTATCAGGACGGCGAATACACAGCGATTGCCGTCTGCGAGCCGGATGAAGATGAAGATTTTACCGCTTATCAGCTTTCTGTGACGGTAACAATTGAAAACGATAAAATCGTAGCGTTAAGCAACATCACCGGTGACGGAGACAGTCAGAATGCCTCCTACATCCGCCGCGCATCCGAAGGAACCTCCAAAATCAAAGGCGTTTCCGCTCAGATTCTGGAAACCGGAACGCTTGAAAACATCGACACCGTTTCCCGTGCAACCTGCTCCTCAAAAGCCATTCTTGAGGCATGCCGGAATGCGCTGGATGCTGCGAAAGTAACGCAATAAAGGGGAAAACAGATGAGACAATTGATTGTTCGTTTTTTGAATGTCGCTGTCATTGCTGCTGTTCTGATCGGCTACAATACCGTACTCGATAAAAGAGACAAAGAGGATCAGATCGCGCGGCTCTCGGCAGAGCTTGAGACGACCCAGCTTCAGAAGGAAAATCTGCAGGCCGCAGCAGCTGCATCCAACACGGCGGATACGGCCGCAAGTGAAGCAGCAGAAGCAGAAGGGCAGTACGTGGACGGTACGTATGACGGTGAAGCTGACGGCTTCGGCGGCACCATTGCAGTTGAAGTAACCGTAGAGGGCGGCCAGATTACCGATCTTGCCATCACATCCGCCGACGGCGAGGACAGTGCGTATCTGTCAAACGCGGAGGCGATCATTCCAAAGATTATTGAGGCACAGTCCGCCGATGTTGATACGATCAGCGGAGCAACATTCAGCTCCACCGGTATCAGAAATGCGGCGCAGGAAGCAATAGAAAAGGCGGAGAAATAACATGAAAAATTTAGATCTATCCACATTACCGGCAAAGAAGAGAAAACAGATCGTTTCCTGCCTGCGTGCCGGAATCCAGCTTTTATATTTCCTGTTTCTTCCGTCAGTATTTACCGCTGCATTTAACGGAGTGAAATACATTTTTACGCAGCTTGGACAGGGTGAAAAAATTGAGATGACCGCGTTTGTGTCGGCTCTGCTTCTTGTCTGTGCATTTACGATTGTTTTCGGCAGATTTTTCTGCGGTTTTGCATGCGCTTTTGGAAGTCTGGGGGATGCAATGCACGCAATTTATGGTATAATCTGTAAGAAACGTAAAAAGAAGCCCAGATGCATCAAACCGGAGCTGGCAAAAAAACTGGCGCTGGTCAAATACGGCATTCTGCTTCTGATTGCTCTTTGCTGCTTTGCAGGAGTTTATCAGAAAGCAAGAGGAACAAGCCCGTGGGATGTCTTTTCCATGCTGCATGCGGGAAATTTCCGACTTTCCTCTTATATTCCAGGCATTGTTCTTCTGGTGCTGATCCTGGTCGGCATGTTCTTTGAGGAGCGCTTTTTCTGCCGTTTCCTGTGCCCAATGGGAGCTGTCTTTTCTCTGCTTCCGATCCTGCCGTTCTTTACTCTGCACCGGAAACGCGAAAACTGCATCCGCGGCTGCAGCGCCTGCACGAGACAGTGCCCGTCAGCGGTGGAACTGCCATCCGATGGATACGTGGAGATCTCCGGCGACTGTTTCCAGTGCCAGAAATGTATTGATACGTGTCCGAAAGGTAATATCCGCTGCGGGGTAAAGGAATTTCACGGAAATGAAATCCTCTTTACGCTGTTCCGTGCTGTATTCCTGCTGACACTGCTGTTATGGGCTGGCATCTGATTCAGAATAAGGAAAACTATATGAAGAAAAAAGATCTGATTCTGGCAGGCGCCGTTCTGCTCTTGGCTGGAATCCTTGCCCTGGCACTTCGGCTGCCGAAAACGGAAAATGGAAATACCATGAAAGTCACGGTGGACGGCGAGGTCTACGGAACGTATTCACTCGCAGAAAATCAGACCGTGAAAATTCAGACGGGTCACGGAACGAATGTCCTGGTGATCGAAAACGGAAGTGCCCATATGGAAGAAGCTGACTGCCCGGACGGCTACTGCAAAAGACAGGGTACGATTTCCCAGGTAAATGAGACGATCGTGTGCCTGCCGCATAAGCTGGTTGCGGAGGTAGAAAGTGACGGATCCACAACGGACGACGCCGACGATGCGCCGGATGTGATTGTAAAATAATACCAGCTTAGAAGAAAGGAATTGGAATTTATGAGAGACAGCCGCACTGCAAGCAGAAAAATTGCCTTATGCGCCATGCTGATGGCACTTGCCATGATCTTCAGTTATGTGGAGGTACTGATCCCGATCAACCTCGGTGTTCCTGGAATCAAACTCGGCATTGCCAATCTGGTTGTAGTCGTCGGCCTCTTTTTCCTTCCGGCAGGGGAAGTCCTGATGATTTCCGTCGCCCGCATTCTTCTGATGGGGTATCTGTTCGGAAATGGAATGTCCATCCTTTACAGCCTTGCCGGCGGGCTTTTGAGCTTTCTTGTGATGCTTCTGCTGAAACACATCAAGGGCTTTAGTATCACCGGCGTAAGTATTGCAGGAGGCGTGACGCACAATGTCGCGCAGATCTGCGTGGCGGCTCTCGTGGTGCAGAACCGCAAACTGTTCTATTATCTGCCGGCGCTTCTCGTGGCCGGAGTCATCACCGGAATGCTGATCGGAATCCTTTCGGACCGCATTCTTTCTGCGGTAAAACGCGATGGACGAAAGAGTTCTTCGCGGTGAAAACTCCATATCTACGGAATTTTTTCTGTGTGGGAACGAAAATCATCCCACAAACTTCACAGTATCGGATCATTAAATAGTAAAAATACTCAATAAGCAGAATCTGTGCCTCTTTTGAGAAAAAATAATCAGTTAAGAGTTAGACAAAACGATCAAAAATTAGTAGAATAATCTACGGTTAGTTAAAACAATTATTGATTAGTGAAAACTAATATAATAATGAAGGACAGTTTTGCCCCTGTTTTTCCTGCAAAACTGTGGAAAAGGAAAAAGGAGGAAGTTATGATCAAAAGAAAAGAACTTCAGAAAAAATCATTAGCAGCCGTAATGGCAGCTTCCATGACCATGAGCCTGCTCCCGGGAACCGCACTGGCGGATGCTACAAGTGGCGTGCTGGCAGATGGCACTTATGAGTCTACGGCTCATGTTACCAGAACTGCAGAAGACGATGAGGATGAGAATGCATGGGATGAATATGACGTTAATGTCAAAATCACAGTTGCAGACGGTAAGTTTTCTGATATTGCAGTAACACCTGGTTCTGGATACAATACAGAAAATGCTACATATTTTAAAAAAGCAGCTACAAACAGCAAAGGATTCAAAACGAAACTTCTTGGAAAAGATGCAACGATTGAAAACATTGAAGGATGGGATATTGTATCGGGTGCAACCAGAACTTCGAATGCAGTAAAAACCGCGGCTCTTGCAGCAACCCAAAAAGCAACCCCGACTCCAGAAGCAGTAGACACCACAGCACTTGAAAAAGCAATCGCAGATGCCGAAGCATTAAAGGAAGCTGACTACACCGCAGACTCCTGGAAAGCTGTCCAGACTGCTCTTACCGCAGCAAAATCTGCTCTTTCTGCAAAAGAATCCCAGAGCGCTGTTGATACCGCGAAAGATGCGCTGAATACTGCAGTAAAAGGCCTTGTTAAAGCACCGACTCCGACGGCGACCCCGACAGCAACGCCAACCGCAACCCCAACGGCGACCCCGACCGAGACTCCAACTGAGCAGGTGGCTTACGTTCTGATGAACATTCCGTATGATGAATTTTATGCTGCAGATGTAAACAACTCTGTTCCAGTGGATGTATTTTCTTCCGCAACGAAGAGCAAAACAAGAACAGCCACTCTTGCCGGTGGTTCTTATCATACCAATGCAGATGGAAGTGCAATCAATGGAATTACCTTCCCGGTTAAAGTAACAGGAGTGGATCTTTCCAAATTTAAGAAAGTAACAGATTCTGACTCTGTAAGTATTACAGTAACAAACCGTGGTCAGACATCTACACAGACATACACTGGAAAAGACGCCTTATTTGAAAACTCAGACTATGCATATTATGTATTAAGCGAAGCACCTTCTTACTACAAAGAAGCAACGGTAAATGCAGATGGCTCTCTTTCTTTTGGAAAAACAGTTGGAACTGCAATTGAACTGACCAATGTATCTCCGGAATTTATGACTGAATCAAGATATGGAGATTATCAGCTGGATCTCGACGGACTGGAGAACACGATTGATGTTGGAACCGATCAGATCTATGGTGTTATTGTCAGCACAAAAGAAGGCAATGACTATGGTATGCGTCATGTGGAAAATATCTGGCGCGGAACAGAGCTGGCATGGTCAACTGGATTTACAACACAGGTGCATGGATGCCCGACTTCTTCTGCACATTACAAGAGCATGATGGGACAGCATATCAATAAGGTTACTTATTATACCAGCAAAGGAATCTACACGATTCCGGTGAATGATATTTTTGTTCCAACAAAATTTGAGGCAAGTGTATCCGTAGAAGACGCTTCTCTTTCCACTGGAAAGACAACGATGACCGTAACCGGACTTCCGGCTGATTATGATGCAGAATATTCCGTAGATGGTCTGGATGGATTTGCAGTAGACGGAAATACCATTTCTTATTCCGCAAATGCGAAAAAAGGAATGTATACTCTGACGATTCATGATAAAAAAGGTGTTTATGCAGATCTGACACAGAGCTTTACTCTGTATACAGATGCAATGCCGGCTGCTTACAACGAAAAAGGAAGTGCTCCGGCGCTTGTAAAAGCAGAGAATGCATCAGAAGATGACTTTGCTGATTATATCAAGAACATCACTTCGGTAAAAGTAAATGGAAAAGAATATGCAGCAACTGGAAAACGGAAAATAATTCTGATCAAAGAAGACGGTACGCTTGATCTGACAGCTGCCGCTTTTGCAGAAGGAAATAAATTTGAAATCGAAGTAACTGCAACAGGTTACAAGACGCTTTCCTTTACTTATGAGAAGAAAGAAACAACATATAAATATGTATATGCAGGTCTTACCTGGGCTGAGTATTGGGCAGCAGAAGGAGTTCAGGCGGCAGGAAGCGACGCTGGTTCGGATGAAACTGACAGTCGCAAAGAAAGTGATAAAGGCGCTTTTGATGTTGTAACCCGTGCGACCACAAACCATGGACTGCACAGAGGAAGCTTCCAGTGCGCAGCGACTATCTACATGAAAGATGGCACAACCTATGATGTGGCATATTATACCGCAGCAACCACGGCAGTTCTGACCAACGGCGAGACCGTAACTTACGATAAGAGCCAGATTGATCATTATGAAGTAAAAGGTCTGAAATATGTGCCTGTAAAAGTTTCGGAAGATGATTACGAAGATTTCTGCAAAAAGTATGTTGTGGTAGAAAACGGCGGAACACTTTCCGGTGGATTTTCTGAAAATAAACTGCAGAGCTATACAGGCCTGGTTGCAGATGTAACAGAAAACACAAACGGTCTGAAGATAGCAGTGAAAAATGCAGATGGAAGCTTCTCCTTCTCTGCAAGAACAACAGGAAGTGAATCCGGAATCAAAGATCAGGCGCTGAAGACAGCTCCGGATGCTGAGACCGTAGGACTGACCGTGAAAGAAGCCAAAGGTTCTTATGGAGAATTCCTTCGCGTAGATTTAACGGGAAATTACGGCGATCTGGCTGCTAATCTGCAGACCGTAACCTGGACTTATTACGGTGATGATTCCACTTATACGAATGCAAAAGCAACGTATGGAACAAAATTCGCAGCAGATAACTGGATGCATAAAGTAATGGGAATTCAGCTTGGCCTTACCGATTCCCTGCGCTGCACTTTACCGGAGGGAACGGATGGAACCGGTTATTGGAAGATTACGATTCATGCACTTGGCTATGCAGATGCTTCCTACACTTTTGAAGCAACTAAAGCGAATATTGTAGGAGCTGATCCGGTAGAGAGCACAGCAGCACTGGAAGAGGCAATTGCAAAGGCAGATACACTGAATAAAGAGCTTTACACGGAAACTTCCTGGAATAATATGCAGACAGAACTGGCAGAAGCAAAAGAAGCATTGGAGAAAAAACAGAGCCAGGGAACCGTAGACGAAGCAACAGAGCATCTGAATGCAGCAATCGAAGCACTTCAGTCCCAGTATGTATTAATGAACATTCCGTATGCTGAGTTCTATCAGGCAGAGGTTCATAACGATATTCCAGTAGATGCATTTACTTCCGCAACCAAGAACAAAACAAGAACAGCCTCACTTTCCGGCGGATCTTACCATGTGAATGCAGACGGAAGCGATATTACAGGTATCACCTTCCCAGTAAAAGTAACAGAGGATATGGATCTGAGCAAATACACGAAAGTGACAGATGAGGATTCTGTAGAAATCACCGTTACCAACCGTGGACAAACATCCACCACAACGTATACCGGAAAAGATGCACTGTATGAGAATGCAAGCTATGCATATTACACTTTACATGAGGTTCCGTCTTATTACAAAGAAGCATCTGTAGATGCAGACGGCAATGTAACCTTTGGTGCTGTTCAGGGAACCGAGGCAGCAAAGCTGGAAAATGTAACGGCAGAGCTCTCCACTAACAGCAAATACGGTGATTATCAGCTGGATCTGGATGGTCTTACTGATACCATCAAAGCAGGCGAAGATACCGTATATGGTGTTGTTGTCAGCACAAAAGAGGGCAACGATTACGGAATGCGTCATCTGGAGAATATCTGGAGAGTGTCTGAGCTGGCATGGAGCACTGGATTTACGACAAGCGTTCATAACTGCCCGACCTCCTCGGAACATTACAAGAGCATGATGGGACAGACCATCAACAAAATTACCTATTACACCAGCAAGGGAATTTACGAAGTCGACGCAGATGTATATGTACCGGTTAAGTTTGCATATGAATTTTCTGTAGAAAATGCGTCTGTCACATCTGGAAATGCTTCTGTTAAACTGGAAGGCCTGCCGGATGATTACGATGCTGTCTATACAGTAGAAGGTCTGACGGGAACCGTGTCCGGTGATACTCTGTACTTCAAGAATGCAGAGAAAGGTTCTTATACATTGACTGTCAGCGATAAGAATGGTAAATATGCAGATCTTTCCGCAGACTTTATCCTTTACACGGAAGAGATGCCGGCAGCATTTAACGAAGATACGACAACACCGGGTCTGTTTAAGAACGGGGATGCAACAGATGAAGAGTTTGCAGATTATCTGAAGAACATTACCTCTGTTACTGTAAATGGAAAAGCATATGCAGCAAGCGGAAGAGGAGCTGTTGTACTGTTCAATGAGGATGGTTCCTTAAAGACAGATGCAGCACCGTTCGCAGAGGGCGATTCCTTTGAAATTACAGTTTCTTCACTGGGATATCAGGATCTTAGCTTCACCTGGAAGAAATCAGCAGAAGAGCCGACTCCTACTCCTACAGAGACCCCAACCGTAACCCCGACCGAGACTCCGACTGTTACCCCGACGGAAACCCCGACCGTAACCCCAACTGAGACTCCGACGGTTACACCTACAACAGCACCAACCACAACCCCGACGACTGCTCCTACCACAATACCTACGACGCAGCCGACGAAGACCCCGACAAGCACCCCGAAAGCAACATCTACTCCGCTTGCAAGTAATAAAGTATCCAATACTTCTACTTCCAAGAAGAGCGATAATGCAAAGACCGGTGATGCTACCAACATCTGGGGATGGGTAAGCATGGCAGTTGCATCTCTTGGTGCCGGCGGACTTGGATTCAAACTCCGCGGCAGAAAGAAAAACGAAGACGAAGAGTAATTCAGAACGAAATAACTGAGAAATTCTTCTGACATAAGAAATCACAGAAACCTCTGTTCCAGCTTTTCTGGCGGAGGTTTCTGCCGTTTCGAGGAGTAAAAAAGTGATTCTTTTCTTTTTGTAAAAAACAAAAAATTAAGTGTTCACACAATGCCCAATTCGTGCGATAATAATACTGTGTTTTTTGCACATGCAGCACAATGGAGGTGACTTAGAAAACATGACAGCAAAACTGTTGGAAAAACATATTACCGATACGATTCGGGAATGGCAGGTGAAGATCGGCTATGAGGGCGGTACGATGAAGCTCTACTACCCGGCGGAGTCCCTGCGCCGTTCCCTTTCTTTAGACGAAACAGAAGACCTGGATGCGGCACTTGCCGCGTTCTGTAAGGAAGTACAGCCGCGTCTTGGAACACTTGCGATTTCAGCGGTCAAGGACCGCTACTGCATGGAAATCCCGGAGGAGGGATGTTCTTATATCGAGCGGAAAATTCCTGTTCCGGAGCTCCTGCAGAACCTTCTGCAGGTGATCACAACGCCTGGAAACACAATGGAACAGGTTCGAAACTGCTTTTCTTCCTATGCAGAGAAAATGCATACTACCGTGGAAGAAAACGCATCCGAGGAGCATGAGATGGGCCATGTATTTTCTTTTTCAGACCCGTCTGTAGATGAATACTGTTACTGTGTCGAAGAAAATGAATTCGGCCTGACGTATCACCGTTTTTCACGGGAAGATTACGAGGCTTTATAAATAAAAGGAGGATATACACCATGGAATTTACAAAACTGCTGGAAGAAAGAAGAAGCATCCGCGCGTTTGATCCGGAGAAACACGTAACCGCAGAGCAGATCCAGGAGATCGTACAGGCAGCGATTCAGGCACCATCCTGGAAAAACTCACAGACAACACGGTACTATGCCCTTGTAACACCGGAGAAAGTCGAAGAATTTTCCGCAAAATGCCTTCCAGAATTCAATCAGAAGAGTTCAAAGGGAGCCGCACTTGTCGTAACAGCATTCGTAAAAGACCGCTCCGGCTTCACGCAGGACGGAACACCGGACAATGAAGTCGGAAACGGCTGGGGCTATTACGATCTTGGCCTGCATGACGAAAACCTGATCCTGCGCGCAAGAGAACTCGGCCTTGATACTCTGATTATGGGAATCCGTGATGAGAAAGCTATCCGTGAAGCCCTCTCCATTCCGGAGAATGAGCTCCTTGGTGCTGTCATTGCTGTCGGCTACCGTGCCATTAACCCGGACAAGCCGAAACGTAAAACCGTGGACGATATCTTAAAACTGTTCTAAATCCGGCGCATCCGTGTGAAGACGTGCGCGGTACTTTCCAGGCGGGAATCCAAAGAACCGGGAAAACTGCTTGCTGAACGCATAGACATCGCCATATCCGACAAGACCGGCAATTTCCTTCATCGGTACGCCGCCCTCGAGAAGAATACGGGCCTGCTCCATTCTCTTCCTGGTGCGGTACCGTGCAGGAGAGACGCCGGTCTGTTTTTTAAATACTTTTCGAAACGTCTCATAACCGATCTGGAGTGACCGGGCAAGCTCTTCGAGAGAAATTTCTTCATCAAGATTCTGCGAGAGCATATCGCAGGCGGCCTCGATCGGATCCCGCTGCAGATTCACCCGGTGCGCATGGTAGCCGTACATTCGCAGAATCTCTTTTTCCATCTCCGGAATCCGCAAAGGCAGCAGACTGTCCGGTGTGGCCTTTAACGACTGCAGAAGCTTCTGATACCGCTCGAGATCGCCGGGAAGCAGCTCTGCCTTTAACACCGGCTCCCGGTTCAGAACCGAAAGCGAGCAGAAAAAATCAAAAAACGGTTTCCCAATCGAAATAAAAAATTCCAGCCATTTCCCATCGGGGTCTACGCGTGTGGAATGCGGCACACCCGGCAGACGCTGGACCAGACTTCCCGCCTGCAGCGGATAGGAGGTGCCGTCCTCGGCAATATATTCCCCGCTCCCGCGCAGCAGCACGAAACAGCTGTAATACTCGTTCGAAAAATGATACTGCGAGCGGTCCGCTGTCTCTTTCCGCATAAAACCGCACGCCAGAATCCCGTTCTTCATTTCATTTCCAATACAGCGATAGATAACATCGCTCTTTTCTATTTTTGCAAGCAGATATTCCGGTATCATACGACTTCTCCTTTGCTTTCCCATTTTGGATAAAAGAAACACCAGATCAACTATTTCTCATCCGCGTGCAGTGTTTTATACTGAATCATAAGATAACTGCATGAATCTTTTGAAAATCCACAGATGTATTATATCACAGGAAAGCAAAAAAGGAACACCAATCTGGATAAAAAGAAGAGAGGCAGTCGGAAAATGCGAAAGCAAAGACAAGGAGGGTTTCAAGAACATGAGACAGACAAGAGACTGGGAAAATCAGTATATAACGCAGAAAAATCGTTATCCGATGCATACGCCGTACGGTGCGTATGAGACGGTAGAGCAGGCGCTCGCCGGAAATCGGAACGCGTCCCGCTTTGTAATGGATCTGAACGGAGACTGGAAATTCAAAATGTATCCGTCACCGGAAGCGGTGGAAGCATTTTATGAAGAGAATTTCGATCACGCAGCATGGGATACGATTCCGGTGCCGTCCAACTGGGAATTGCAGGGATATGGAAAGCCGGTTTACACCAATATGCTGTATCCGTTCAAACGGGAGGCAAACGGCGAAGCATTTGAGATCGAGATTATCGAAGGCACCTACGAGCTGAATGCGCCGTACGTACCGGAGAAAAATCTGACTGGCTGCTATTTCAGAACCTTCGAGGTTCCAACAGACTATATCGGCCGACAGCTTCTCATCGATTTCGGCGGTGTGGAGTCCTGCTTCTATCTCTGGGTCAACGGAAAACAGGTGGGGTATTCCCAGGACAGCAAAGTGAACGCGGAATTTGACATCACTGAATATGTGCAGGAGGGAACGAACACCCTCGCCGTACAGGTAATGCGCTACTGTGACGGTACTTACCTGGAAGATCAGGATTACTGGCATCTGTCCGGTATCTACCGCGATGTCCGCCTCGTATCGAAACCGGTGCAGCACATCCTGGACTATAAGGCAGAGACACTGTTCACACACCCGGATTACACGAAAGCTACCCTTTCTGTCACGATCTGGCCGGACAACTCCAAACCGCTGTACGGCGAGTATCATGCCAAAGTGACGCTGTATGATGCAGAACAGAACAAAGTAACCGAGATGGATTCGAGACCGTTTGCTGAGTGCGGCTTCTATCTGATGCCGAAATTCATCGCAACCGTTACTGCTCCGGTAGAGAACCCGGCACTCTGGACTGCAGAGACTCCGACACTTTACACCCTCGTTGTCGAGCTACAGAACAAAGAGAATGAGACGGTTGATATCGAGAGCTGCAAGGTCGGCTTCCGTCAGGTGGAAATCAACAGCCGCGGTGTTCTGACCCTGAATGGCAAACGCCTTGTGATCCGAGGTGTTGACCGCCACGATTTTTGCGCCGAGACGGGACGTACCGTTTCTGAGGAGCAGATGCGAAAAGAAATTGCTGTGATGAAACGCCTGAATTTCAACGCTGTTCGTACCAGCCATTATCCGAATTCCGTGAAATGGTATGATCTGTGTGACGAGCTTGGCATTTACCTTGTCGATGAGACAAATCTTGAGACGCACGGTTACGGCGGACAGCTCAGTGCATCCGCTGAGTGGACAGCCGCTTATCTGGAGCGTGCAACCCGTATGGTACTGCGTGATAAAAACCATCCTTCCATCGTCTTGTGGTCCCTTGGAAATGAATCCGGTGCCGGGGCGAATCATGCCGCGATGCACGGCTGGATCCGCGAATACGACAAGACAAGATACGTTCAGTATGAGTCCGGCAACCCAAAGAGTAATATTTCCGACGTTATCTGCCCAATGTATCCGACGATGAGCTGGCTTGAGGATGTGATGGCAGACGATTCCGATCTCCGCCCGTTCATCATGTGCGAATATGCGTATGCAAAGAGCAACAGCAACGGAAACTTCAGGGAGTTCTGGGACTATGTCAATAAATACCCGCGTTTCCAGGGCGGCTTTATCTGGGATTTCGCGGACAAGGCGATTGCGATCCACGAGGAGGACGGAAATATCAAATACGGCTACGGCGGAGCGTTCGGAGAGGATGTGACCGATCCGGTTCCGGATATGTGTCTGAATGGTGTTGTCTTTGCCGATCTTTCCTATAAACCGGGCGCCTATGAGGTGAGAAACGGCCAGTCCCCGGTTACGATTGAGCAGGTGAAAAATCCATATACCGGCGAAACTATATGGGTGCTGGCAAACCGCTACCATACCCTCGATCTTTCTCATCTGCAGGTGCGTTATGAAATTGTGCAGAACGGCGAAACGCTTGCCAAAGGCAGCTATCCGACATTTTACACGGCAGCCGGAACAACAGAGACGCTTCCGCTTCCGGAGCTTCCGGCGAAACTGCATGGCGAGGCGTATGTAAATTATTACGTTGAGCTTGCCCAAGATACCTTCTATGCACCGGCGGGAACAGAACTATACCGCCGTCAGATTCCGGTTACTTCAGGTGTTTATCTGGCAGACGAGAAAACGATTGTCGGGAAACCACTGACCGTATCGGAGGATGAAAATCATGTTCGCATCACCGGCGAAGAGACCGAAATTATCTTTGATAAAAAGACAGGTGAATTTACCAGATATCAGGCAAAGAGCGTTTCTTTTATGACCGGCGGAAAAGATGAATTTTACCGTGCCCCAACCGGTATTGATGAGGGAACCCATGAAAGTGATTACGATGATATCTGGCGCGCGGAAGGTCTGGATCGTCTGAAAAAGGAAGTACAGTCAGTATCGGCTGTCAGTGCCGGAAATCAGGTGCTTCTTGAAGTGCAGGCTTCCTATACCGCGGAGCCGGACAACGCAGTACTCTTTACCGCTCATACTCTGTATCGCATCGGCAGTGAGGGAATGGAGCTGAAAAACGAAGTAACAAACAACAGCGGCCTTGAGACCATCGCAAGAGTCGGACAGTCGTTCTGCCTTCCTGCAGCGTTTGATACGCTCAGCTGGTATGGAAAAGGTCCCTGGGAGACGTATGCAGACCGAAAAGACGCAGCACTGATTGGACTTTATACATCTTCTGTAGCAGAACAGCACGTTCCGTTTGCAGTACCGTGCGAATGCGGTGGCCATGAGGATACGCGATTTGCCGTTCTTTCAGATGGAACACATACCGTTCAGATTGTAGGCAGTGATGATTTCCATTTCAGTGCGCTTCCATATTCTATGGCAGAATATCGAAAAGCCGCATATGAGGAAGAACTTCCGGAGCATACGACAGGAACCTGGCTGATCCTGGATGCAGCACACGCAGGCCTTGGCGGAGATACCGGCTGGACGAAAAACATCCATCCGGAATATCGCGTATGCAAGGGAAGATATAGCTATACGTTCCGTTTCCATTTCGCATAAAAGAAAGAAATCGGCCAACTGTTTATTTTTCGGAAGGCAGACGGCCGATTTTATTTGCTCATTCGCAGCCATCATGAAAAGTTTTGCTTCGCAAAAGGAGAACTGCACACGCCTGAAGCACTTTTTTGCGCACCGGAGCAGCAATCATTTTGCCTGTTTTATTTAGTAGCGTTAATAATAAATACTTGACAATTTATAAGGAGTGGTGTAGGGTAAAGGTGTCAAAGGAATTTCACCGGATCGGGTGTAATTCCGTTCACTATCCTATACGAAAAGAAGAGGTATTCATGATGAAAGAATTAAAGCCAATCAAAGAGGGTAAGGTACGCGAGATTTATGATAACGGCGACAGCCTGATCATGGTAGCAACCGACCGTATTAGCTGTTTTGATGTCATTCTGAACAATGTGGTAACAAAAAAAGGTACCGTTCTGACCCAGATGTCCAAATTCTGGTTCGATCTGACAGAAGACATCCTTCCGAATCATATGATCTCTGTAGACGTAAAAGACATGCCGGAATTTTTCCAGCAGGAGAAATTTGACGGAAACAGCATGATGTGCCGTAAGCTGGAAATGCTTCCTATCGAGTGCATTGTCCGCGGCTACATTACCGGAAGCGGCTGGGCAAGCTATCAGAAAACAGGAAAAGTATGTGGCATCGAGCTTCCGGAAGGATTAAAAGAATCTGACAAGCTTCCTGAGCCAATCTACACTCCGTCCACAAAGGCTGAAATCGGAGATCATGACGAAAATATCTCTTATGAGCAGAGCATCGCCCATCTGGAAAAATACTTCCCGGGAAAAGGAGCCGAGTATGCAGAGAAGCTTCGCGACTACACCATCGCTCTGTATAAAAAATGTGCCGATTATGCTTTAAGCAAAGGCATTATCATTGCAGACACAAAATTTGAGTTTGGTCTTGATGAAAACGGAAATATCGTAATCGGCGACGAGATGCTGACTCCGGACAGCTCCCGCTTCTGGCCTGCAGATGGTTATGAACCAGGCCATGGTCAGCCATCTTTTGACAAACAGTTCGCGCGCGACTGGCTCAAAGCCAACGATGGAAACCACGACTGGACTCTGCCGCAGGAAATCGTAGACAAGACGATCGAGAAATATCTTCAGGCATATGAGATGCTGACAGGAAAACCGCTGGCATAAAGAACATCATAGTGTTAAAAAGCTACAGGAGGCAGGTTCTGCCTCCTGTTTTTGCATATTTTGTGATAAGATCAGATGATAATCTGATACTCAAATGCGTGAAACATGTGATATAATGGGAAGAAAGACAGGATGCGAAGGAGGAAACACGATATGAAAATTGCTGCTGCAATTGAAAAAATGACAGATTTTTATAAGGGAAATATTCATGATATTTATCATTTTCTGAAGGTATGGGCCTTTGCAAAGAACATCGGCGAGGCGGAAGGACTGGATCCAAAAACACAGGAAACGCTGGAGATGGCAGCTGTTGTCCATGATATTGCCTGCCCGCTGTGTCGGGAAAAATACGGAAATACCAGCGGAAAGCATCAGGAAGAGGAAAGTGCGCCGCTCGTTGCAGGATTTTTCAAAGATGTACCGGCAGGAGAACTGGATGTCGAACGCATCACATGGCTGGTTACGCATCATCATACCTATACAAATGTAGAGGGAATGGATTACCAGATCCTGCTGGAAGCCGATTTTCTGGTCAATGCCGGCGAGAGCGAATATTCAAAACAGGCGATTGAAAATTTCTGCAGAAAAGTATTTCGGACGGAAGCGGGAACGCATCTGTTGAAGAGTATGTTTCTGGAGAAGGAATAAGGTCATGAAGTGTGACATCCTCCCCCACCTCTACAGGTGGTGGAGGATGTCACTTTTACAGCAGGACAGCCGGGGTCATTTAACCTTTATGGCGGTCAACCGGGAGATCCCGAAGTATCTGGATGCTACCTTATGGAACAGGGGATTTGTGGATACAAACGGCAAATACTATGAGCTTTGGAATGCGCAGGCACAGTATTATACGGAGTAAAATTTTGGCAATCTGTCGGCAGAAGCCATTCACAGAGAGATTGGCGGTACACTGAAACGGCTGGGAACAGAGTATCTGGATCTGTATATCATTCACCGTTTTGACTACGAAACTCCGATTGAGGAAACAATGGAAGCCCTGAATGTATGACCGCACTGGCATGGCAATGGGCGAAGGGAGTCAGCTCCCCGATTATCGGTGCGACCAAGGCGGCAATTGTTTCGTAAAAAATTATGGCATGTAAAACGCCGTCAGACTACAACAAGTCTGACGGCGTTTTGCGTTAGGAAGCTCTTTGAAGAAACATCTATATTATTTCGTTTCCTGTCCCGCTTTCTTCCGGAACAGTTCTTTTCCACAGCTGATGACAATGATGACACCAAGAACCATCAGCAGAATGGCGATGATGAGCTGCAGTCCCTCAACGAGGAAGACAGCGGTTCCTGCTCCATACGCTTTTACAAGTGCGATGACACGCTCTACCAGTGCGGTAAAGGTGACGCAGAGCATGATGATAAGCGGCGGGAACAGGGTTCTGTTTTCACGGCCGGTGACTTTCAGGAAGACACAGAGCGTGATCAGAACGAGTGCACTCAGCATCTGGTTTGCACTTCCGAACAGCGGCCAGATATTGGCATATCCGATCTGGGTCAGGATGTAGCCGCAGAGCAGAGTAACAATGGTAGAGAAATATTTATTGCAGAGCAGCTTTCTCCATCCGGCAGCATGTTCCATATCATCGACAGTGAACAGTTCCTGGAAGGACATACGGCCGATTCGTGCAACGGAGTCAAGACTGGTAAGTGCCAGCGCCGATACACACATCGTCATGAAGCACTGTGCTCCGTATACCGGGATGCCGAACATTTCCAGAAATCCGGCAACACCGGAAGAAAAGATCGCAAATGGCGTTCCGACAGCAGCCGTACCGTCTGCAGAAGCAGCAGCACCGGCAACGCAGAGGGCGAGGACGGCAAGCAGGCTCTCCAGAACCATAGCTCCGTATCCGACTTTCTGCATATCTTTTTCATTCGCAATGGTTTTCGAAGAGGTTCCAGACGATACCAGGCTGTGGAATCCGGAAACAGCACCACAGGCAACGGTGACAAACAGGATCGGGAACAGATCTCCGGATGCCGCATTGTGGAAACCGGTGTACATTGGAAGATTCATTTTCGGGTGTGCAACAACAAGTCCGACAACAGCGCCAAGGATCATGCCGGCAAACATAAAGGTTGTCATAAAGTCACGCGGCTGCATCAGAAGCCACATCGGAAGGACAGCGGCAAGAAAGATGTAGGCAAATACCAGATAAGTCCAGGTTGCTTTGCTTGTTACAAGCGGTACATTCATGCCGATTGCAAAAGCTGCAACGGTGCATGCAAGGCCGAGTACCATTTCTTTCCAGCCTTTCCACTGCAGTTTTTTCTGGAGCAGTCCGAAGACAACAGCAAAAGCGATAAACAGAAGGGAGATGCTTCCGGCAGCGCCGTTTACAGTTGCCTGGGCAGAAAGCTTTGTGACGCCGTCAACCGTTTCGTAAGCATTAAATGTTCCGGCAACCATATCTGCAAAGGCGGCGATAACGATCAGTGTAAAGAGCCAGCAGAAGAGAAGAAACAGTTTTTTTCCTGTTTTGCCGATGTATTTCTCAATGAGAAGTCCCATGGATTTTCCTTCGTTTTTGACACTCGCATACAGCGCACCGAAATCGGTAACAGCACCAAAGAAGATACCGCCGATCAGGATCCATAAAAGGACGGGAACCCATCCAAAGACAGCGGCCTGAATGGCACCGGTGACAGGGCCTGCACCTGCGATTGAAGAAAACTGATGGGCGAATACGGTCCATCCATCGGTAGGGACGTAATCCTGACCGTCATTTTTTGCAACGGCAGGTGTTTTTGCTTTGGGATCGATGCCCCATTTCTTTGCCAGCCAGCTTCCGTAGAAGGTATAACCTGCTATCAGACATACAGCGGCGATCAGTACAATAACCAACGTGTTCATAATAAAATTCCTCCTCGTTCAAAAATGATATTTCCAGTTTACATGGATTTCAAATGGAAAAAGAAAAGGGAAAAGGCAATTGTGTTGGTATGCTTGGAAACAAAAAAAGCTTCGTCTCCCTGACTTATGCAAGAAGACGAAGCTTTCAAAAAACGCTCCGCGTTACCACTTCTAATTATCGGCTGTTTCTTTTGGTCGATCACTCAGACAAGATCCCCGAAACCATTTGATACACTTTCCGGTGAATCTCTTCTCTGCTAACGGTGAGAGGCCGGTCCGGACTACTTTCCATTTCTGGTTTCGTCTGTACAGCTCACAGGGGATTGTTCTTTGGGATACCTGCCATCTCGCACCAGCCGATGGTTCTCTGCAAAGGCTCACCCGAAAAATGTTGTCCTGCTCATTGCTTTTTTCTGATCCCTTTTTTTTTTTGAACACTTTGCATTATAGTCTCATTTTTCGGTTTGTCAAGCAATTTTAAAAAAAATATCATGTTTTTTCCCTGAAAATAGTAAAAATCTATTTCTTGACACAGAAAACCAAAATTTTTATAATAGAAGAAAAAGCGCAGAACCAGAAGGCTTCTGCGGAAAGGTGGTATTTTTGTATGGGGTATTATGACAAAGAACGTGTAAGGGGATTTTTGCACAATCAGGACGGTATTATTGTGAATGATTTCGGAGAAGAGGTGATTCTCCGCGGCTGGGGCATGGGAAACTGGGATAATCCGGAAGGATTTATGCTCGGCACCCAGAGCGGCTTTGGACTGTTCGAGCCTGGAAAATATGCGCCGATGGGACGCATGGACCGTGGAAGAAGTATGGACCAGATTCTACGGGAGACCTGCGGAACGAAATATGCGGAGGAGTTCTGGAAACGCTGGAGACGGCTGTATCTGACGGAGGAGGATATTGCACTTCTCTCCAGACGCGGTTACAATTCCGTGCGTCTGCCGATCCGCGCAGGAAGCTTTCTGTATGAGGAGCCGGGGATTACGTATAATGAAGATTCCTTTGCCATGCTGAATGATGTTCTCGACTGGTGTGAGACGTATCAGGTTTATGCTGTCGTAGATTTCCATGCGGCAACGGCAGGCCAGTCCGGAATTCCGTGTGATGACGGCGTGGACAATGGACAGCATCTGTATGACGATGAAGAATCGATGGAGCGGATGTTTCTTCTGATGGAAGAGTTTATGAGAAGATACAAAGACCGCTGGATCATCGGCGCATATGACTGTATCAACGAGCCGATCTCCATGACGCCGCGCCGCGAGGAGCTGACACCGAAGCTGGTCTATTTTTACGAGAAAATGATCCGCCGCTGCAGAAAGATCGACCAGAAACACTTATGCTTCTCTTGCCAGCGTTCTCCGTACCTGCCGGGAACAGAAGATCTGCCTGTGGATGGGCGAGACAGGAGGAAGAAATGAGCACGCATGGCAGACAACGATGTATGAGATTCTTGCCGAGTACCACGCCGGTTATAATCTGTGGTGCTGGAAAACGGTAGAGGGAGCAGGATGTGCTTCGATTCTGAACTTTAATGTTCCGGATGAATGGCATCTGATTACCGATTATGCAATTAATGGAGCTGCAAAACCGTCCTACGAGCATGCGCAGGCCATCTGGGACAGCTACCTGGAATGCCTGGCGGTCGATAAATGCAAAGAAAATACGCAGTATCATCCTTATCTGCTTCGAGAGGGCAATTTTGAGATCCCGGCGATCGGCTACAACGCGCTGCCGATGGATTCACACCGTGGTCTTAGTGATCTTCCGAATGCTACAGGATATCGTCTGTATGACCGGTTTGAATTGGTTTATGAAAAAGGATATCATCCTGAACCGGCCGGGTTTGCCGCACCGGGTCCGATCAAACATCCGAGAGATCATGTACAGCTTCAGCTGGGAGCAGGAGAGTATGCTTCCTATACAATCCGTGAAAAAGAAACCTATACCGTTTCTGTAACTTACTGTGCAGACAAAGAGGTGAAGGTACAGGCAGCTATTCAGGGAGAGACTCTTTTTGAAGGGGTAATGCCTCCTGCCGGTGAGAAAGTAACTTCGGATGTTCATCCATATTTTGCATATGAAACAGCACCGAACACACTCGAACGGTTCACACTCGGTACCGTTACAGGAGAAGGCATTCTGAAAATAGAGGTTCTGGACGGATGTGCACGGTTCGGACAGATTGTGATTCGGAAAAGTGAAAAATAGCAGAACATAACGTTTCTTTATGAGGAATAAATAACAGATCTATCTGCCCGCAGGAATCAAAAAAATCCGACGGGCAGATTTTTTTGATTTTTTTCAGTTTTCCATTGACAATTGCATCACTGGTGCTATAATAAAAACAAACATATGAATAAATGTTCATATGAACAGTGAAAATGAAAAAGGAGATCAAAAGCGATGAAGAAAACGTATAAGATCGATGTTGACTGCGCAAACTGTGCAAACAAAATGGAAGAGGCTGCAAAAAACACAGCAGGTGTAAAGGATGCTACCGTAAACTTTATGATGCTCAAAATGATCGTTGAGTTCGAAGACGGACAGGATCCAAAGAGCGTTATGCAGGATGTTCTGAAAAACTGCAAAAAAGTTGAGGATGACTGCGAGATCTTCCTCTAAAATAAAAAACTTTCATCGGCGGATGGAAGAAAAAGCTGGAGCAGAATAGATTCTAAAACCTGTCTGCGGTTCAGCTCGAGAAAAATCCAGTATTTTCTCTCTGGAGCAGCGGATTTGGATCTGTAAATCTCTGGGATGAAATGCTGGATTTTTTCATCCGGCGGTAAGAACAAAGGAGGCATATGTATGAATAAGAAACAGAAAAAGGTTCTCATCCGCGTCATCGTTGCATCGGTTCTTCTGATTCTCTGCACGGTACTGCCGACAACCGGCTATGTGCGATTTGCAACCTTTATGGTTCCTTATCTGGTCATCGGATACGATATCCTGAAAAAGGCCTGGAAGGGAATCCTGAACAAACAGGTATTTGATGAAAACTTTCTGATGGCTGTTGCAACGGTCGGTGCCATTCTGCTTGGCGAGTATCCGGAGGGCGTAGCCGTTATGCTGTTTTACCAGATCGGCGAACTGTTCCAGAGCTATGCTGTCGGAAAGAGCCGCCGGAACATCAGCGAACTGATGGATATCCGCCCGGATTATGCAAATATCGAGGTAGACGGAAAACTCGAGCAGGTTGATCCGGATGAAGTTGAGGTTGGCACAATCATCGTTGTACAGCCTGGTGAAAAGATTCCGATCGATGGTGTGATCGAAGAAGGAAACACCACACTGAATACCAGTGCCTTGACCGGAGAGAGTGTTCCGCGTGACGCCCGGGAGGGAGACGAAGTCATCAGCGGATGTATCAATATGTCCGGTCTGATTAAAGTAAAAACAACGAAAGAGTTTGGAGAGTCCACCGTATCCAAAATTCTGGACCTTGTGGAAAACTCCAGCTCCAAGAAATCAAGATCCGAGAACTTTATTTCCAAATTTGCGAAATACTATACACCGGCCGTCTGCTACGGTGCGCTGGCACTGGCAATTCTGCCGCCGCTGGTACGGATGCTGTTTTTAAGTGCCGCTCCTGAGTGGAACGTATGGATTTACCGTGCGCTGACCTTCCTGGTTATCAGCTGCCCTTGTGCACTGGTCATCAGTATTCCGCTCAGCTTCTTCGCCGGTATCGGCGGCGCAAGCCATGAAGGTGTCCTGGTGAAAGGTTCCAACTATCTGGAAACACTTTCCCAGACCAAATACGTTGTATTCGATAAAACCGGTACCATGACACAGGGTGTCTTTGAAGTAGCCGGTATTCACCACAATACGATCAGTCAGGAAGATGTTCTGGAATACGCAGCACTTGCTGAGTGTGCTTCGAGCCATCCGATCAGCAAGAGTCTGCAGAGAGCATATGGAAAACTGATCGACCGAAGCCGTGTCACGGACATCGAAGAGATCAGCGGAAACGGTGTAACAGCAAAGGTAGACGGTAAAAATGTCGCTGCCGGAAATGCAAAACTGATGGAGCGCCTTGGCGTTGATTATATCGACTGCCACAGCGTCGGCACCATCGTCCATGTTGCTGTAGACGGCAAGTATGCCGGACATATCCTGATCTGTGATATGATCAAACCGCATGCGAAAGAGGCGATTCAGGCGCTGCGGAAATCCGGTATTAAAAAGACGATTATGCTGACCGGAGACTCCAAGCGGATAGCCGATCAGGTAGCTGCAGATCTTGGAATTGATGAAGTTTACAGCGAACTGCTTCCTGGTGACAAAGTAAGTAAAGTGGAAGAGCTGCTTGCCGCAAAGACAGAAAAAGAAAAACTTGCCTTCGTAGGTGACGGCATCAACGATGCACCGGTACTGTCCCGTGCCGATATCGGTATTGCGATGGGAGCACTTGGTTCCGACGCAGCAATTGAAGCAGCTGATATCGTTCTGATGGACGACGATCCGCTCAAGATTTCCAAAGCAATTCACATTTCCAGAAAATGTATTCACATTGTTTATGAGAATATTTATTTTGCAATTGGTATCAAAGTATTGTTCCTGCTTCTGGGAGCCATCGGTATCGCTAACATGTGGATGGCAATTTTCGCAGATGTCGGAGTTATGATTCTGGCGGTTCTGAATGCAATTCGTGCTCTGTTTGTGAAAAATTTATAGAAAGACGAGGACACAAAATGGCAAAAATCAATCCGGAAGAAGCTGATCTGTGCTGTGACTCCTGTGAGGTTCATGAAAATCTGGTAAAGATTGTCAATGAGACCATGCCGGATGAAACAGAGCTTTACGATCTGGCAGAGCTTTTCAAGGTATTTGGTGATTCCACGCGGATCCAGATCCTGTTTGTCCTGTTTGAGGCAGAGGTATGCGTCTGCGACCTGGCAGAAGCACTGCACATGACACAGTCCGCAATTTCCCACCAGCTTCGCATTCTGAAGCAGAATAAGCTGGTAAAGAGCAGACGAGAAGGAAAATCGGTGTTCTACTCTCTTGCAGATGGTCATGTACGGACAATCATCGCACAGGGACAGGAGCATATTGAAGAGGATTAAAAAAAGCATAAGATAGCAGAAACGTCCCGCAGATGAGAAATTTCATTTGCGGGACGTTTCTGCTTTTCACATTCATTCTTTATTTGGTAAACCATGCTTCCCGAACATGCTGTTTTAGAAGGTTCCGTGCATTTTGGAAGCTGTTTTTTTTACTTTGTTTACATAACCGAATTATGTAAAGTATTTCTTGAATTTCATGATTTATACTCCTCGGAGTAATACGGAATGCAGAGATACATACCGTCCGTGATCTGGTTGGAACTCAGGTGATTGATCTCACGGACCTCAGCAATGTAACTGGAAATATCGGAGTATTCTTCTGTACGGTATTCTTTGGCGATATCCCACAGTGTATCGCCGGAAGAAACGCGGATACTGGTGTAGTATTTGTAGGTTGGAGCTTTCGGCTCACTGTCTGCCTGCGTATTCTGCGGCGTGAAGTGGAAGATTAAAAGAAATGTGACGGCAACCAGAGACAGGAGAGCGGCGGCTGCGCGGATCTGCAGTTTTCTTCTCTGGATTTTTCGTCTTTCTCTCAGTGATTTTCTTTTCTTTGCATTGGTACTCATGTAAAATTCCCCCTTGATTTGTGATAGAAGAGTAGTTGTGCTACGTGAACATTTGTTCTTTCGAATATATGTTCATTATAATAAAAGAACGTATGTTTGTCAATACGAAATACGAACAAATTTTCGGAACTTTTGTTTGCGTTCCGGTTGGATTTATGGTAAAATTTATTTGGTATATTTTAAGCAAATATCGTATAGAAAGAGGGGACTACCCTAATTCATATAAAAAACGAAACGACAGGAGGAACATACGATGGCTGGAGACAAAAATAAACTGACAGAGAAACAGAGACAGATTCTCGAATATTTAAAACAGGAAATTTTGCAGAGAGGATTCCCGCCGTCTGTGCGTGAGATCTGCGAAGCGGTTTCCCTTCGTTCTACATCCTCGGTACATGCACATCTGGAAACACTGGAGCGGAAAGGCTATATCAAACGAGATGCAACAAAACCGAGAGCCATTGAAATCTGCGATGAAGGATTCCATACCGGCCGCCTTGGTGCAATCCAGGGAATTGCATCGGAAGACACCGCATCCCAGAGCGAGGTTGCACAGATTCCGCTGATCGGCAAAGTAGCTGCCGGAGAACCGATTCTTGCGGTAGAGAATATTGAAGGATATTTTCCGATGCCGGTAGACCGTCTGCCAAACGCAGAAACGTTCCTTTTAAAGGTACAGGGCGAAAGCATGGTAAATGCAGGTATTTTAGACGGTGACCTTGTTCTTGTGGAACAACAGGCAACTGCGGAAAATGGAGAAAAAATTGTCGCTCTGGTCAATGATTCCGCTACAGTAAAAACATTCTACAAGGAAGACGGTTATTTCCGCCTGCAGCCGGAAAACGATGAGATGGATCCGATCCTTGTGAATGATCTGCAGATCGTAGGAAAGGTAATCGGAGTATTAAGATTTTTATCCTGAAAAATAAAAGAAGAAAATAAAAAATGTTGTGAAAAAACGAACAAGAAATCGGCCTGTAAAATTCGGCGGTTTCAGAGGAAAAACCGGTGATTTCTGAAAGTAACTCTTCAACTATTCGAAAAACCTGCGTTTCCCGAATAGTTATATAGAAGAAATACTTCTTTCATTTTCCCGGTTTTTCTGTTTAGAAAGGCTCATTTGCAGTTATGAAATCAAAAATTACGTATCACGAACAAACCGATATGGAAAATACACTGAAGCTCCGCGAGGTTCTGAAGACGCTTCCCTCTTTTACTTCCGAATTTTTCCGCGGCATCAGCACAACGACATCGACCAGCACACGGATCAAATATGCATATGACCTTCGGATCTTTTTTCAGTATCTGCAGAAAGAAAATCCGGAACTTGCCAAAATTCCCATGGATCAGATGTCCGTTGATGTGCTTGACCAGGTCACTGCACTTGATCTTGAGGAATACACAGAATATTTAAAGGCTTATATCGGTTCCCAGGAATCTTATACCACCAACGGGGAAAAAGGCCTGAAACGAAAATTGTCGGCACTTCGGACGTTCTATTCCTATTATTTCAAAAAGGAACTGATTGAGACAAATCCTACGCTGCTTATCGATATGCCGAAGCTCCATGAAAAAGAAATTATCCGTCTGGAGCCAAATGAGGTTGCGGAGCTTCTCGATTTTATTGAATCCTGCGGCGACGGGCTGAGCAATCATCAGCGGGCCTACTATGAAAAAACAAAGGAACGTGATTTTGCAATCATTACTCTTCTGCTTGGCACGGGAATCCGTGTGTCGGAATGTGTCGGGTTAGATATTGAGGATGTCGATTTTAAAAACAATGGCATCAAAGTGCTTCGAAAAGGTGGAAATGAAATGTTTGTCTACTTTGGAGATGAAGTTGCCGAGGCACTGAAAAAGTATATCGAAGTCCGCGCAGGTATTACGCCTGTGGCAGGACACGAACACGCACTCTTCTATTCGGCGCAGAGAAAACGGATCAACGTCAAGACAGTGGAAAATCTGGTGAAGAAATATGCGTCCCAGGTGACGACAACGAAGAAAATTACGCCGCATAAACTGCGTAGTACGTACGGTACGACGCTGTATCAAGAAACAGGCGATATTTATCTTGTTGCGGATGTTCTCGGCCATAAGGATGTCAATACGACGAAGAAACATTATGCTGCCATGGACGATGCAAGGCGCCGTCAGGCTGCCACAGCGGTACGGCTGCGGGAGTCCATGCCGGAGCATGAGGAATAAAAACATATCAGAAACCAAAAGAGGAATCAACAGGGATTATATCCCATTCGTTGATTCCTCTTTTTTATGGAGACGACTTCTCTCCTGCTTTTTTTAGTTACTCCGCCTTAATTGCCCAGCGCATTTTCGTTGAACTTGCACGGCTGTTGCGGATGCATTCTTCTTTGGAAGGACGAATGACTTCTTTTGAATATTCGGAATAAATACCGATCTGATACAGTCCCTTCATGGACTTTTTCACAAGCCGGTCTTCGCCGGAATGGAACGTCAGAATTGCCGCTCTGCCGCCCGGAGCAAGAGCATCCGGAAGTTTTTCCATGAATGCTTCCAGAACCTCATATTCGTTGTTTACATCGATCCGCAGTGCCTGGAAGGTGCGGGCGCAGGATTTTTTGATGGCTTCTTTTTTCTCGTCTTTCGGAAGAAAATCCAGTGCTTCAGCGATCAGATCACGCAGTGCAAACGTAGTGTCAATTTTCTTTCCTTTCCGAAGTGCCCGCGTAACAGCCTGGGAAATTTCTTTTGCATACGGTTCATCGGCGTTTTCAATGAGCATGCCTTCCAGTTCATCGCGTGCAACCGTGCGCAGACGCTCGGCCGCGGAAATTCCTGCCTCCGGATTCAGGCGAAGATCCAGCGGTCCATCATATTTGTAGGAAAAGCCGCGCTCCGGATTATCAATCTGCATGGAGGAAACACCAAGATCCGCCAGAATGAAGTCAAAGGGGCCGTATTCGGCAGCAACCTGATCAATATTGGCAAAATTCTGATGAAGAATCGTTAAAATCTCAGGGCCGTACCCCTGCGCGGCCAGTCGTTCTTTTGTTTTTGCCATCTCGATCGGATCGACATCCAGCGCACAGAGATGCCCTTTTCCCTGCAGGCATGCAAGCATACGGGAGCTGTGGCCGCCGTATCCGAGTGTTGCATCAAGTCCGTTCTGTCCCGGCTCGATCTTGAGAAAATCGAGGATTTCATCTACGAGAATCGGGATATGCATGCCGGCCGGTGTGCTTCCCTTTTGGATCACATGCTCAATGGTCCCCTGATATTTCTCCGGATTCAGTTCTTTGTATTTCTCATTGTAATTCCGCGGATGTGTGCCTTTGTAGCGGACGCGGCGTTTGTGTTCTTTCTGTTCTTCCATAAAATGTTCTCCTTATACTTCAAATATATTTAATCGAACATGTGCGTTCGAATATTTTCCAGATCAATTGGTTCTCCTGTCATCGGCTGCAGAAAGTGCAGTTTCCAGGCATGGAGCGCGGCACGGGTACCGCCGTCGCGGACTCCGTAGAGCGGATCTCCGAAAAGTGGATGTCCAATAGATGCCATGTGAAGGCGGATCTGATGCGTGCGGCCGGTTTCCAGACGGCAGCACACGACGGCCCAGAAAGGATCCTGAAGGACAGCCTCGTAGTGTGTAATAGCCCACAGGCCGTTCCCTTCTTTACAGATACGCATTTTAGTGATACGTTTCCCAGACGGATCGAAAGAATCAGGGTCATCTCCTGGAATTTGCTCCATGGAAAGACGAATGGTTTCTTTTTGCGTTTCTTCGGAAAAGGGATGGTGTACCAGAGCCAGGTATTCTTTTTTCAGCGCGCCGCTCTCCCGCTGCCGGGACAGTCTGGCAGCAGCCAGCTGATTCTTTGCAAATAGTACCAGACCCGATGTATCTTTGTCAAGACGGCCGATGCAGCGGAGTTCAGAAGGCGCTGTCGGTGTTTTTAACAGGGATGCGGCAGCATGTGTCAGGGAATCGAAATAATGGCCGTGGGAAGCGTGGCAGACCATACCGGATGGCTTGTCTGCGACACAGAGATCACTGTCCTCATAGAGAATCCGTACGCCGGCAGAATCACCTGATACCGGCAGAACCTGATCTTCGGAAAGGTGGGGACACTTCTGCTCATATCGAAAAGTGATCGTATCTCCAGTCTGGACGACTGCATTTGTGCGGCAGGAAACACCGTTTTTCTGAATTCCATCCGGAATATATTTGGCATGGCGGATTTCACGTGGTGTCAGGTGCAGAAAACGTTTTAGAATTGTTTCCACCGACAGTCCCCCCTGTTCCGGAAGGACAAAGTGACACAGCTGCTGATAGTCAAATTGCGGCATAAAAGATTTTCTCCTCTTCACAAGTTCACATAATCATTTTATGTAAACTATATAAATACAAACAATTCAGTACGATGATGGTACACTATCTCTAGACAAAAACAGGTTTCACAGATCTCGCAAACCACGTTCTGTTTTACCGATTCGGCAAACAAAAAAATTTTATTTACAGATCCTCTAAGATCACCGTAAACGGCCCATCATTCACCAGTGATACTTCCATCTCAGCCCCGAACACTCCCGTTTCGACAACAGGAACCTGTTCCCGTGCTTTCGCGACCATATATTCATACAGTTCTTCTGCTCTGTGCGGCTCGCCTGCTTCCGTGAAGCTTGGACGGTTTCCCTTTTTACAGTTGGCATACAGGGTAAACTGTGAAACCATCAGAAGCTGTCCATCCACATCTGCCAGGGACTTGTTCGTCTTTCCATTTTCATCTTCAAAAATACGCAGTCCCAGCAGTTTTTTCATATACTTGTCTGCTGTTGCTTCATCGTCCCCTTGGCCGACACCGATCAGAACCAGAAAACCTTTCTGAATCGATCCGACAACCTTCTCTTCCACCGAAACACTTGCTCTTTTTACACGTTGTATAACAATTCTCATCTTTAAAATCCTTTCATAAAATGACCCTCCTCTTATTTTTAAGAGGAGGGTCGTTTCTCCTATGTTCTGTTTTGATCAGGTGCTGAAAATCTTGCGGATTCCCGCTTCTTTAACTTCAATTGCCTGTTTGATCATATCTACGGTTCCATCGATACCGAATACACTGCTGTTCAGGCACAGGTCGTAGCTGTCTACCTCGCCCCAGCGTTTGCTGGTGTAGTAATTGTAGTAGCTTGCACGCTGTTTGTCGATCTTTGTGATCTTGTCTTTTGCTTTTGCATCGGAAAGATCATACAGCTTTGCGATACGGCGGATGCGATCCTGCATATCTGCTTTAATAAAGATGCTCAGCACGTTCGGATTTTCCTCCAGTGCATAATCTGCACAGCGGCCTACGATGACACACGGACCGTCCTGCGAAATCTTCTTGATGGCATCAAACTGTGCCAGAAATACCTTCTGGTTCAGCGGCATATCCATCATGGTAGATCCATAGCCGAAGGAGTAACTGTCCATAACCAGAGAGTATAAAAAGCTGTTGGTTGGTTTTTCATCGTGGTTTTCGAACAATTCCTGGCATAATCCGCTGTCCTTTGCTGCTCTCTCCAGCAGCTCTTTGTCATAGTACTTGATTCCCAGGTCATCCGCTAAAATCTTACCAATGGAATGTCCGGCGCTTCCGTACTGACGTCCAATCGTTATGATAGTTTTCATATAATCCGCTCCTTTCCATTCCGTCACAATAATCTGCTTTCACAGATGTAGTAACTCGCGTTTTTTCGTTACATCCAGTATACTACAGAATTCACAGAAAGTACAGAACATTTTGATAAAACTTATACAAATTAACTATATACTTTTTGAAATATCATTCTTTTTAAGCAGTTTCAGACATTTTTTCGAAACTGCAGCAACAGATTGGAAAAATATTCCGGAATCGGCGCCTCAAACTCCATATAGGCACCGGTCCGTGGATGGATAAATCCAAGTACCATCGCATGCAGCGTCTGTCCCTGCAGGTTTTTCACCGGGCATTTCTTCGGGCCATAAACCGCATCGCCAAGCAGCGGATGCCCGATACTTGCCATATGGACACGGATCTGATGCGTCCGGCCGGTTTCCAGCTGGCATTCAATATACGTATAATTTCCAAAGCGTTCCAGCACACGGTAATGTGTGACCGCCGGTTTTCCGTTCCGTTCATTAATCGCCATCTTTTTCCGGTCTGTCGGATGGCGGCCGATTGCACCGCGCACGGTTCCCTCGTCCTCTTTCAGATTCCCATGGACAATTGCCCGGTACTTTCGGGTAATGGAATGTACAGAGAGCTGTTCTGCGAGGCTCTGGTGGGCGAAATCGCTCTTACAGATAACCAGGGCACCCGTTGTGTCCATATCGATTCTGTGGACGATTCCGGGGCGCAGAACGCCGTTGATGCCGGAGAGATTTCCGCGGCAGTGATACAGAACCGCATTGACCAGTGTTCCGCTGCTGTGGCCTGCCGCCGGATGTACGACCATCCCCTTGGGCTTATTGACGACCAGAAGATCATCATCCTCGTACAGAATATCAAGCGGAATGTTTTCTGGATCCACGTTCAGTTCTTCCGGTTCCGGCAGAAGCACCAGAACAGCATCACCGGCGGCAACCTTACTGCTTGCTTTCTGCGTTTTTCCGTTGATCGAAACCTTTCCGTCTTTTAAAAGCTTCTGCAGAAAAGAACGAGAACAGTCCGAAAAAGATGCGGCCAGGCACTGATCAATCCGTTTTCCGTCAAAATCCGGTGTAACTTCCAAAATCCGTTCTTCTTCAGCCATCGGACTCCTCCTTTTTGGCGTTTTTATGCAGAAATGCGAAGTCTTCGTCCTTGTAGTACAACAGATACAGCAGTAAAAAGACAGCGACCGATACGGTGACATAAATATCAGCTACGTTAAAAACCGGAAAGTTGATCAGCGAAACGTAGATGAAATCAACGACATAGTGATTCAGAAAACGATCGTAAAAATTTCCGACTGCACCAGCCGTCAGAACAGTCAGCACGGCAAAAAGCGGTAAAAAGCGGCGTGTCTTTGGAAGCTTGTAAAAGACGATCACCATGACGATCAGAAACAATACTGTCATCATAGCAAACAGCCAGTACTGATCCTGCAGAAGTCCGAATGCCATACCGCGGTTTTCCAGATAAAACAGCTCCAAAACCCCCGGAATGAGCTCGATCGACGGCTGATCCTTCAGATACTGCACTGCCAGTGATTTTGTATACTGATCTGCTGCAAGCAGAAGGACAATCGCTGCCGCGCAAACCAGATAAACGGCCAGCGGAGAAAGTTTTTTACTCTTCATCGATCAGATCTCCATTAATAGAATTGATAGCTTCCAGCATTTCTTCATCTGTAACCGTGCGGTCCACCACAGCATGGCCGACAGACTCCAGAAGGATGAATTTGATCGTACCCTGTTCCATTTTCTTGTCCGATTTTGTTGCAGCCAGAATATCTTCCGATCTCAGGCCGTCCACGGTGATTGGCAGATAGAAACCGACGTTCATATCACGAATCTCGTAAAACTCTTCATCGGAGAGATAACCTCTCTTGTAGGAAATATAGGCAGCAGCAACGGTTCCAAGTGCAACGCACTGGCCATGGAGCAGTTCGAAGTTTTTGAGCTTTTCAATGGCATGACCGATCGTATGGCCAAGATTTAAAACGGCACGCTCTCCCTGTTCTGTTGGGTCATTTTCTACAACCTGGCGTTTGATATCGCAGCATTTCTGGATCATTTTCGTTAATACCGGCTCAATCCGCTCTTCGATCTCAGACATGTGATTGATGGTCCAGATGTAGAATTTTTCATCGCGGATCAGACCTGTTTTCAGGACTTCTCCCATACCGCAGGCAAACTGTTCGCCGTTCAGGGATTTTAAGGTTGCCATATTCATATAGACAAGACGTGGATGATGGAATGCACCGACCATATTTTTGTACTGGTCGAAATCGACGCCCGTTTTTCCTCCAACGCTGGAATCTACCTGTGCAAGCAGTGTCGTCGGAAGCTGGATGAAATCAATGCCGCGCAGATACGTTGCCGCCGCATAGCCGGTCAGATCCCCAACGACACCGCCGCCGAGTGCGAATAAAATGTCTTTTCTCTCAAAGTGGTTTTCAATCAGATGCGTGTACAGATCTTTGACGGTATCCAGATTTTTGCTTGCTTCACCAGCCGGGAAAACAAATGCGGTTACGGTCTCAAACAGCGGGGACAGTACATTTTTTACCTCTTCCAGATACAGTTCTGAAACCGTGCTGTCTGTGACAATGCAGGCCTTTTTTGCAGGGAGTTTTAAGTTCTCCACACAGCCGGCGAGGCGTTCGTAGCTGCCGTCCCAGACAATTTCATAAGAAAATTCAGTAGATGTGCCTTCTCTTTTAACGGTAAGTGTTTTCATAAATTATGCCTCCTGTATGTTCTTTCATGAAAAAAGCATCAGAATCCTGCATCTGATGCTTTTCCTTTGTTACTAAGTAAATCAATAATTGATCCAGTAGATCCATTTTAATTTACTGCAAAGATAAATTTCTTTAATAATCGGTACGGATATTTGGAAGATCAAAAGCTCCGCTTAAGATATCCTGGATGTCGCCGGAAATTTCTACGCTGGACGGTGTCAGGATGAAAATATAGCTGGAAACTTTCTGCAGACTTCCGCTCATGCAGTAGCATGCACCACAGCAGAAATCAATGATTCTCTGGGCAATATCCACATCAATGCCTTCTAAGTTAAGGACAACGGTACATCCGGCCAGAAGCGTATCCGCGATTTCACGGGTATCCTCCATGGAAGCCGGTTTGATGACGCATACTTCCATATTTAATGCACCTGCTTTCTTTCTCATTGGAGTAACTTTCGAGGAAACCGGAGCAGCTGGCTTTGGAGCTCGTGCAGCAGCAGCCTGGCTTGAAGCGGTGGTCTTTGGCGCCGGCTGTTTACGCGGTGCAGTGTGAACCGGTTTCGCCTGCGGCTCTTCCTCTTCGTCCTCATCCTCGTTCTCCAGTTTACGGAAGAAACGTTTCTTTGGTTTTTCTTCTATATCATCGTCTTCTTCATCGAAGAAGCTATCCGAATCAGCATCCTCTTCCTCGTAATCGTCGTTCAGCCGGATGGCATCCAGAAATTTGTCTAAAACACTCATTCTTATACTCTCCTATTTTTAGTCCTGTGGCATTTGGCCAGACAGCCGTGCAGAATGCGCGGGGTCACTCTTCTTGGAAAGACTTCCTGTTATCTTTTACTGTAATCCCGTTCGCCAAAGATTCCGGTTCCAACCCGTACTAAAGTGGCGCCTTCTTCTACTGCTACTTCGTAATCGCCGGTCATGCCCATGCTCAAAATGGCCATACGTACATTATTAATGTTTTTGGCGGCAATGTCAACACTTAATTCCTTTAATTTGCGAAAAACCGGACGATTTTCTTCTGGATCTTCCACATACGGTGCAATGGTCATAAGTCCCTCCACATGAATTGCCGGAAGTTTTGCGATTTCTTCAATCAATGGAAGGGTTTCCTCTACGGAGACACCAAACTTGCTTTTCTCGCCGGCAACGTTTACCTCGATCAGGATCTGGATTTCGCAGTTGTGCTTTACCGCTTCCTCACTGATCGTTTTTGCCAGACGAAGAGAATCGACAGAATGAATCAGGGCAACTTTTCCTGCAATGTATTTTACTTTATTCCGCTGCAGATGACCGATCATGTGCCAGTGGATATCCTTTGGCAGCACTTCCTCTTTTTCTGTCAGCTCCTGCACTTTGTTTTCACCGAAATTGCGTTCGCCAAGATCATAGATTTCGGAAAGCATTTCGACCGGTTTTGTCTTGCTGACCGCAATCAGGGTAACTTCCTCCCGGTTCCGTCCGGCTCTTTTGCAGGCTTCTGTAATTTTCTTCTGGACTTCTTCATAGTTCTCTTTCAGCATATCTTTCTAACCTCCAGTATTTAATGCACAATATCTTCTTCACTGACGGTGGATGCATTTTCCACAATATAATCATACTGCGAAATGCCGTATTGCGTTTGTTTTTTTATGATAGAATACTCCGCATTCTGATCGATGATCTGAATTTTGCGGAATACAGCATATCCTTTGTTGATGCAGTAAACACCCTGCAGCGGAACCGTTTCTCCAATCTGATACGTTGTGGCGGAATCCTGTGCACGAAGTATATCTCCATCATTAAAAGCGGCCATGTCGACGTAATATTCGACCGGATTATCATTTTCATCATTGACCTGCTCATAGATCGTGGCGTTTACAAATTCTGTCACCGGCTGTCCGTTATCATCCAGCATGACATTTCCTTTTTTATCGGTCTTTTCCCGCAGGAAACCGGAAGAATTGCTGTCTCCGCCCTGTACGAGCATCTGCGCCGGGATTTTATAGAAATCTTTTTCCGTGATGGCAGTATTTGGAATTTTCAGTCCGCTTCCAGTGTTTGTGACCAGCTCTATTGAAAGAAAACGGTCTTCCGCATAACGGATCATCCCGCTTGTAAACGAAATGACAGCATAGTTCTGATCGTTAATGGACTTTAGATTCAGTGTTCCCGTCTGTGTTTTTCCGTCTTTCAGAAATTTAACTTTTATCGTACTGAAATTGGAAAGTGTAACGACCTGCTTATTCGTCACCGGAACGGCAATTTCCCACTGCTCATCTGTCACCAGACGGTATACTGCATTTCCAGGCTCCGTCTGCGCGCCGGAATCAAAGGAAACCACAGAGGCTTTCGTAGAGAAAAGCTCCGGCGTAAGGCTGTCCTCCGTATAGCTTTCATATCCATCACTGCCGTAGACGACAACACCGTCCTGATCTGCATAAAATATCGTCTGTGATGAGGAATCTCCGTTTTCAGCGGCAGCGGCAAGCAGCTTTGCGGAAAGTTCTGTTTTCAGCTGATAAATGCCGGAAAAGGAACTGGAATCATAATCAGAAGAAAAACGTGCGAGCGAGGAACGAAGCGACGTTCTCGTTGCCGCATCTGCCGAAATACCAGAGGTATCGGCATTTTCTGTTGCGGAAATCCCATAAACAGCGCTTCCGCGGCTGATTTTCGATGCATTTGGGGTATAGAACTGAACATATCCGCTGCCGGAGGAAAGCTGCACACTCTCTGTCCGCATGGCGAATGCGGTATAGGTATCATTCCGGGATAAAGTTCCCTGCACAACCTGAAAAGATTTGATATGATCGGCGGTCAGGTAAAAGAAAAGTGAAACTGCCATATAGAAAAAAAGGGCTCCAAAGATGATATTTCCAATATTCAACGCTGGAAAAGGGAAACGGATTCTCGAATGCCGGCGGCTGTTCTTTTTCTGCTTAGACAAAATGTATGCTCCTTTTATTGTTTAATCCATGCGCTAAAAGGACGGTGCCGTAAGCGCCGTCCTTTGGTTTTGTCGCTATGCAATTATTATAATACAGTTTTGGTTACAGTGCAACGATAATCTTATCCTGCATGCCTTCCGGAAGCTCTTCTTTATCCATGGAGACACTTAATACGAAGGTAATGTTATACTGCTTGCCAATGCCTTCCAGCTGTTCAACACAATCTGTGATGTCCTCTCCTTCCAGTTTTGCTACTTTCAGGAAGCTGTCGAGATAAACGCTTGCGAGATCGTGGTCCTGAGAAACGATACCGCAGATAAATCCGATAAATTCATCACTGTTTTTCAGAGGATAGTCGGTTGCGGAAATCAGACGTACTTTGTTGTTTAATTCAAACATGTGCTTTGTGCTCTTGTCAATATACACGATATTTCCGTTTGCGGTTTTTACCTCTGCATTTACTTTGTCTAACAGCTGTTTTGTTTTGCCTTTTCCCTTCTTGCCTACAATTAATTGAACCATAGCAGTTTCCTCCTTAGATTAGAATAAGATATTTTCACCAAAAACCTTTAAGTTCATGGTTTAATTATAGTACAATTCACCAACGTTTTCAATGGTAAAATGAAAAAATTCTGAAAAATCTTCTAATTCGCAGGGAAAGGAGCTCTGTTTTTCTAAACGGATACGACAATCTCCCGGATAGGCAGAAAAAACGCCGTCCGGGGGATTGCAAAAAGATTACGTCAGGAGTTGATATTGGAAAGAAGAGTGTTCATGTCCTCGTACAGTTCCACTTTTGTTGATGCATGAAGAATGACAGAGATAAACGGTTCTCCGTATGCATTCTGGGATACCAGTGCCAGGCAGGAACCGGCCTCATCGGTCGTTCCGGTTTTTCCGCCGAGCACCGTCACATTTTCCGGTGCGTTTTTCTCTCCGGTCAGATATTTGTCCGTGGAGCTTAAATAGATCGTTCCCGCCGTACCGTCCGCATGCGTCATGTTCAGCGTGTAGGAAGACATTGACATCGTATTCTGGAATTCCGTATGCTGATAGGCAGCATACAGCATCAGATAAACATCATATGCAGTAGTGTAATGATTCTCATTGTGAAGACCGTGCGGGTTTGCAAAATGCGTACCGGTCATGGCAAGGGAAGCTGCCTTATCGTTCATCATCTGAACGAAATTCTCTACACTTCCGCCTACCTGGCGAGCAATCGCCATAGCAGCATCGTTGGCAGAATAAATCAACAATGCATGGAAAAGCTGATCCATCGTTACCGTATCGCCCACGGCCAGTCCACTCATCTGGGATCCATCTTCCAGCGCAAGATCCTCTTCTGTGATCGTTACCTGCGTATCCGGCTGGTTGTATTCCATGGCAAGGAGAGCCGTCATGATCTTCGTGATGCTGGCTGGGTAGATCTGATCATACATATTCTGCGCGAACAATACTTTTTTGTGATCCAGATCAAACAGTCCGGCCTTTACCTGTGAAGAAAACGAGATATCATTCAGCGGTACGCTCGTCTCACCGACACAGAGATCGGCAGAGAGCGTTTCAGCCTGAAACCGTTTTTCTGCCGAAAGCGGATCGGAGGCGAGCACCATACTTCGCGCAAACGGCTCTGTAATGTCCATCTGGCGGTCCTGACGGTACAGTTTCACACCGATCAGAACCGCAATAACAGCAACACAGACACCCGCGCCGATGATCAGGCGGTTTAAAATATGTTCGGTTTTTTCCGGAGCAGTCCCGTTTTTCTCCGTTACAGGCAGTTTCTGTTCTTTTTCTGTAGTATTAGTCGTTTCTCCGGTAGATTTCACGCCAGTCCATTTCTCCTCTGTCTAATGATTTGATCAGCATTTCTGCCGTTGCAAGATTGGTGGCAAGCGGAATGCTGTGTACGTCGCAGAGACGGATAATCCGATGGACATCCGGCTCATGCTGTTTCGGCTGTTCCGGATCCCGCAGGAAAATCACAAGATCCAGATCATTCTGTTCAATCTGAGAACCCATCTGCTGAACGCCTCCAACGTGTCCAGCCAGATATTTGCGGACGTTAAGTCCGGTTGCCTCTTCTACCAGACGGCCGGAAGTTCCGGTTGCGTAAAGAGTATGCTTGGCAAGTACCGAGCGGTAGGCGATACACAAGTTCTGAAGCAGCGTTTTTTTTGCATCATGCGCGATCAATCCGATGTTCATTGATGGTTTTCCTCCTTAGTAATTCATAGTTTCTGGTTACAAAATCCCGGTTCTGCAGTCCGACATTCAGGACAAGCCCCATTCCGATGTAAAGTGTTACAAGGGAGGTCAGTCCATAGCTGACGAACGGAAGCGGTGTACCGGTGTTCGGCAGGATTCCGGTTGCAACACTGATATTCAGAAAGCTCTGAAAGGCAATGAGTCCTGCCATACCGCAGCAGATCAACGTTCCTGACAGATCTTTTGCTTTCCGGGAAGTCCGGATGCATTCGACGAGAATCAGGAACAGGAGCAGGATGATTCCGCAGCATCCAAAGAAACCAAGTTCCTCTCCTGCCACTGCAAAAATAAAGTCATTATGGTTCTGGGAAACGAAATTTCCCTTATTTGCGGAAGAAACTTTATTGTTGTTGAGTCCTTTTCCGGTCAGCTTTCCGGAACCGATGGCTGTAATGGAATTCTGCTGCTGGAGACGGCCGTCGGCGTTGTCGGCATCATCGCTTAACCAGTCCTGAATTCGCCCAAGCTGATAACCAATCGTCTTGTCAAGAGCCGCCGGAAGCTGGAAATTCACCTGCGTAATGACAAGCAGAAGCGCAAGTACCAGTGCTGAACCGGAAACCAGAACAACGGCGATAACTTTGTAGCTTAAGCCCGCCACATACATCATAAAGCAGAACAGAACCATGACCGTAATCGTATTTTTCAAATCCGGCTGACGGTAAATCATAACGAGCGGCGGAATCAGAAGCCCGATCGCGGTAAAAATGGTTTTCGCCGTATTCAGATCTTCTTCATGCTTCATCAGAAACATCGCAAAAAACATGATCAGAAAGATTTTTGACAGCTCGGTCGGCTGAAACTGAAAGCTTCCGATCTGAATCCAACGGGTCGCACCAAACGTGTTTTTTGCGGTAGAACCGCCGAGATAAAGAACGCCAAGCATCATCAGATTTCCGATGTAAAGAACCCAGTAAAAATTCAGAAGCCAGCTATAGTCAAGTAAAGAGACAATAATCATGATGACTACGCCCAATACGACTCCGATGGCCTGTTTTTTCTGGTCTGCACTGTCTGCACTTCCGATCAGAAACACACCAATAATGCTGATGGCAATCAGAAGAATGACCAGCCGGAAATTATAATTTTTCAGCTTATATCGTCTTAACATGATACTCCTCGTTTCTTTTCAATGGTATTTTCGCTGTCAGTATGACAGGGGTTGTTTGTGTAATGGTGACGGAAATTTCATCCGCCTCAACGGTAAGGTATTTTCCTGCAGCAGCAGAAAGATCATTTTTCAGCATCTGAAGCGATGCCGGAGAACAGTTCAGACGTTCTGCCATTAAAAGATTGGACAGACGTTCTTTTGCAACGAGGCCGGAGTGCGGCTTTCTGCCTGAAAATAAACCCATACCAGTTCCCTCCTATCGCCCGAATACGCGGCGGAAAAATCCCTTTTTGCTGTCAAGATCCAAGTAGGGAACACTCTCCCCGAGGATCCTGTGGCTGATATTCGTAAAGGCTTCTCCTGCCTTGGAACCGCTTCCAGCGATCGCTTCGCCCTGGTTGGTGGCGATTACTACCTGCTCATCATCGGGCAGAATGCCGAGCAGCGGAACAGCAAGAATTTCCTGTACATCATCCACCGACATCATTTCACCGCGTTTTACCATATCCGGCCGGATACGATTGATGACAAGAGAGATATCCCTCAGATCCTGCGCCTCCAGAAGGCCGATGATGCGGTCCGCGTCCCGGATGGCCGAAACCTCCGGCGTAGTCACAACAATTGCCTTATTGGCACCGGCAACTGCATTTGCAAATCCCTGCTCAATGCCTGCCGGACAGTCAAGAAGAACAAAATCAAAGCTCTGTTTTAATTCATCGCAGAGTTTTTTCATCTGCTCGGGCGTTACGCTTGTCTTGTCCCTCGTCTGGGCAGACGGGAGAAGGTAGAGCTGCTCGTACCGTTTGTCGCGGATTAGCGCCTGCTTCATCCGGCAGTTGCCCTCCACAACATCCACAAGATTGTAGACAATCCGGTTTTCAAGGCCGAGCACGACATCCAGGTTTCGAAGACCGATGTCGGTATCTACCATCACAACTTTCTTTCCAAGCTGTGCCAGCCCGATTCCGATATTTGCTGCGGTTGTCGTCTTTCCGACGCCGCCTTTTCCTGATGTAATTACAATGACTTCACTCATCTGGAACCTCCTTGTTGAAAACTGTTCTGCATTTTCATGCCGCAGGATGCGTCCAAACCTTTGTTTAAAAACGCATCCTTTCTCTTTTGCAGCTTTCTTCCCAGGCTTCGTTTCTGCCGGAAAAATTCCTTAGTCTGCTCTCACGCTTGCAACACCGTTGGAGTTTGCCTGACCGGACAGAATATCGTCTGAGAGGCCATAGTAATAATCTAAGATATCCTTAGCTACCAACTCTGCGTTCATAGAAGAATATCCAAACGGAATGCGGACGGCAAGAGCAATATCGTCTCTGCTCTCATAGTGAGAGAAGCCGATAAACAGTCCATGGTTTGCACGTGTACGGTCTTCCTGCGCGGTACCAGTTTTTCCGGAAAGCTCTACCGGCCAGGATTCCGGGAAAATGGTCGCATTGGATACGCTGATTACTTTTCGCATGCCTTCGTGTACCAGATCCCAGATGTTGGAATCAACATCCATTTCTGAATTTACCGTCGGGCCGAAATCTGCGCCCATATCGATGTCATTGCCATCCGAATCCGTTGCTTTCTGCAGAAGGGAAAGATTATAAACCGTACCGGAATTTGCAATCGTTGTGACATAGCGTGCAAGCTGTGTCGTCGTATAGTTGTTGGTACCCTGACCAATCGAGGAAGGGATCGGGAGGGAATCGGTTACATTCGGATCGGTTTCCGAAATTTCGATTCCAGTCTTTTCATCCAGCTTAAACATATCGGCATATTTCTGGATCATTTCCAGAGAGCGCTTCTGTTTAAAGGTGCCGTTCTCATCGAGTCCCAGACGATATCCAAGCGTACAGAAGAACACGTTGCAGGAGTTCTGGATGGCACCGACAATGTTCAGATCTCCGTGGCCGCTCAACTGATGGCAGTGGACATAGTCAGATTCGTTGACAAGTCCTTCCCCGAACAGACCGTTGCAGTTGATGGTACTGGTCGGAGTAATTATGCCTTCGCTTAATCCGGCAACCGCCATCAGCGGTTTAAAGGTGGAACCAGGAGCCGTCTTCTGCTGGGTTGCTTTGTTGTACAGCGGGCTGGATTCATCGGTATTCAATTTTGCCCAGTATGCGGTATCCATCTGGTTTGCCAGGCGGTTGTTGTCGTAGCCAGGATAGGAAACACAGGCTAAAATAGCACCGGTATTCGGGTCCGTAATGACAGCAGAACCGGAACACGGATCGAGTGCAAGCTGTGCCGGGGTGATTTCCAGTTTGGCGATTTTATCGGACAGAAGCTGGAACGGTGTCATATTTCCTGCAACATAAGCGGCATAATCGTCATCCTCTTTCGTCAGAAGGTTCTGATCATACATCAGATTGCAGATATCATAGCCATCGAGCATATCCTGCAGCAGCATATAGTGATACATCTTTTTTGCAAATGTTGTATTGTTTGCCAGACGGTCCAGAATAACCTCCGTCAGCTTCTGATAAACCTCCTGAGAATCCAGGTAGGCATCATCCTGCGTCAGTGCTGAGACATCAATCCAGTTCTGGCTTGCCGCATACGTCAGATAATCACGAAGAGAAATCGTTCCGTCATTCCATGCCTGATAGGTGGCGTCTTTCTCATCAATTGCTGTTGAAGAAAGAATACCCATCGTACTGGAAAGCAGCTTATCCACGATGAATGTCTCATATTCCTGCATTTCATCGCTGAGGTCGTTGTAAACGGTTGCTGTTTCAACGGTCAGTTCCTGCGTAATCTCGGCAAGCACCTGCTGGAGCTTCTGCTGGAACAGTGCATAGATCCGCTGCTCACGCTCCGTGGCATCCGCCGCCGAGAAATGGGAAATATCAATCGTGCTGTTTTCGATCAGTGCATTGTATACATCGTAAATTGGAATCGGAACGGCATCCGTATTGGCAAGTGTTGAGGTATCAACGGATTTTACATCACTCAGATACTGTTTCAGAATGCCGGCAATTCTCTGTTCCAGAATTTTATATACCGCAATCTGCAGGTCATAATCAATCGAAAGATAGACGTTATTTCCCTGTTTTGGCTCAACCAGGGATCCTTCTACCGTTTCCAGCTCTTTTCCGACGTTATTAACGATAATCTCTTCTGATCCGTCGGTTCCCTGAAGGATTGTCTCCATATACTGTTCCAGACCAGATTTTCCGACGATGGATTCCGTGGAATACGTTTCTTCTTTTCCCTGGCTCTTCAGCTCTTCATTCAGTTCTGTCAGCTCGTCTGAGGACGCCTGGCCCGTATAACCGATCAGAGAGGAAAAATACTTTCCGTCATAATATACACGCTCGGAATCTTCCGAAATGCTGACACCCTGCAGAACATCTTCATTCTCTGCAATCGATGCAGTTGTATTGCTGCTGACGCCGGAGGCAACTGTCACGCGGACATACTTCTGATAATTCGTCTGTTTCATCTTATAGCGGATCACCAGAATTTCCAGACGCTCCTGATTGGAAAGAGAAAGGACCGCATTTCCGGATTCGTCTGTCTGGTATGGAAGACCATACTCTTCAAAATCTTTGGCAGAATATGCGTATTTTTCATCGTCAGAATAGGCATCCAGGCCAAAGCCGTCCGGTCCGGCAAGAAATGTCATCAGCGTTTCGGCACTGGAACTCTTCTGTTCTGCCGTCATATCGTCGATTTTCTTCTGTCCATAAATGTCTGCACGGAAACGGTCGCGGGTTGTTCCCTCTTCACCTGTAAAAACAAACGCACCGTTCTCATCCACTTCAATCGGGAAGGTGCTGGTGTCAATCGAGTCTCCGTTTGCACGAATCAGCTTACAGAGACGATAGAGTTCTGCGTTCAGAGAGAGAATACGTTCTTTTGTCGTGTTGTACGTTCCGTTATCCTCGATGGTTACGGAGTAGGAAACCTTATTTCCAGCGATCAGTTTTCCGTTCCGGTCATAAATATTTCCTCTTGTACTATCAAGGGTTCTGGTTTTTGTGATTTGCAGTTCAAAATTATCCGCATACTCTTCTCCATGCACCACCTGCAGGATAAAAAGTCTTCCGATCAGGACGGCAAACATAGCAAGGAAAACCACACCAAGCAATAGGGTGCGGTTTTCACCGAGTCTGCGGAAAAGTTTTCTTATCTTCTTAGCCATGGCGACTGTTGTCCTTCCATTTCATTTTCGGTCAGTTTACGGTTGATGATAAATAAAAGCCGGTAAAGCAGAATGGAGAGCACTACCGTGTATACCATTTCCGGCAGAATAATATGCGCCAGATAATCGAAAAAGTGCAGGCGCACGCGCAGCAGGAACTGCAGCACATACATCAGCAGACTGTAGACAAGATCGCTGGCAGCGACCAGTACAATGTGTACCTTAATATCATCGTCATAGAAGACTTTGCAGAAAAAGCCATTCAGATAACCGATATACATGTAGAGCAGTGCGTAAAATCCAAACAGGCTGCCGTAGAACAGATCAATCATCAGGCCGCTGAAAAATCCGACCATCAGTCCCTCTTTTTTTCCGCGCATCAGCCCAAAGGCGGACGTCAGAATCAGAAGAAGGTTCGGCGTTACGGACGCGATCTGAAAATACTGAAATACAGTTGTCTGTAACAGGAAAGCTGCCAGAATCAGAAAGGCAAGCGTGATTTTTCTGCGCATTTACTCTCCTCCCTGCTGTTTTAATTCTTTGATCACGAGAACTTCCTGAATATGTTGAAAATCCACAACAGGAATGATGTATCCCTTTTTCGTCAGGTGATTGGAGTCCTCGGTGATTTCACTGACATAGCCGATCAGAATACCGCGGAGGTATTTATCACTGATGTTCGATGTCACAATCTTTTCGCCCTCAGCTACCGTGTCGGTTGTATTCAGCTGGGAAAAGGCAAGCTTTCCGTCGCTGATCAGGCGCAGATCACCCGATACAATACACGTATCCGAGGTAGATGCTGTCATGGCGCTCACGGAACTGGAGTCATCAATGATAGAGCGGACAGTAGCGGAATTGGAACTTACCTCCTCAACAAGTCCAACAAGGCCGCCGTCTGCAATAACGTTCATATCTTTCTGAATCCCGTCATTTGATCCTTTGTTGATGACAAAGGTATCATACCAGTTGCCCGGATCCTTTGAGATGACCTGTGCTGCTACTTTTTCATATTCCGAGTAGGACTGGTCCAGCTGATACAGCTCCTGAAGACGCTGCAGCTCCTGCTGCTCCTGTACAAGCTGATTGTTTTCCTCAGTCAGATCCGTGACCTTCTGTTCAAGCTCCTCTTTCTCGGCAGACAGTTTTTTGACGTTCTGGAAACCGGTCAGACAGTCTGTCAAATACGCACCGATCTGGTTAATTCCGTTCTGAAACGGGATGATCACAAAGCCTGCGGCTTCCCGGATCGGCGTGACCGGCATTTTGTCTGCTGCACTGCCTAAAATGCCGGAGAGACACAGGAACGTCATGATGAAAAGTAAATGTTTGCTTTTTAGCTGAAATTTTTTCTTCTTATTCATAGCGGGTCCTTTTTGATAGATTTACTTCTTTTTATTTACCGTGTAAGCCCAGCGATGCAGCGCATCGTGCGTGATCAGTTCCTTGAGCCCACAGATGGTACAGAGGTCATAATACTGGGAAAGCTGCACCGGACAGCCGAGCTGTCTCGAAAGATAGCGGTCAATGTTCGGAATCCTTGTGCTTCCGCCGGTGATGTAAATACCCTCTTTCTGGATATGATCGTGGATCTGCGGCGGTGTACGCTCCAGCGCATGCTTGATTTCCTCGCCGATCTCATTAACACCGGAAAGGAGTGCTTCGTTTACGAGGGAAGAAGTAATGATCCCTTCCATTGGAAGACCGGATGCACCATCTACGCCGCGCACCTTCCGCGCCTCTTTTTTGTCTGTTCCAAGATCCGCCAGCGCAATCTTGACACGTTTGGCTGTTTTGGAGCCAATCTGGAAATTGTTTTTGCGGCGGTTCAGATTGCATATCGATTCGTTGAACTGTTTTCCGCCTACCGGGATGATTCTGGAAAAAATAACCCTCGCGTTGGCGATAACAGAAATCTCTGTGCTCTGCGCTCCGATGTTGACAATCATGGAACCCTTCGTGCGGTTGATCGGAATGCCAAGTGCCAGCGCATCCGCGATTGGTTTATCCACAAGATACATGCGGCAGTTTTTTAAGGCTCCCTTATGTGCAATCGTATAATAAGAACGCCGTTCAATCTCTGTCATATCGCAGGGAACTGAAAAATACAGCTCCGGGCGGTATCCCATGTGGCGCGTACAGCGATGGAGAAGCGTGTGCAAAACGGCTTCTACCATCAATACATTCGCAATGCGTCCGTTGCTCATGGGGGTAATTACCTCGATATTGGAAGGCGTTCTCTCGTGCATTTCATATGCGTAATTTCCAACGGCAATCACCTGTTCGCGGTTGCGTATGGCAATCATATTTTTTTCTTTTGTGATTGTGTCTTTCTTCAGGTCATAGATTTTGACGGTACTGGTGCCAAGGTCTATGCCGTATACATTTCGAATCTGCATCGTGCTCCTTTAACTTGTTCCCTTCCTTTGGGCATTTCTGCCTCGGATTTTCGGGATCAGATTCCCTGTTCCAGCATACTGGTATAACAGTGATCCCCGATAATAATGTGATCCAGCAGGGTAATGCCGAGCATTTCGCCCGCCCGCCGGATCTGCCGTGTCACGGTAATATCGTCACCGCTTGGTTCCGGGATTCCGCTTGGATGGTTGTGAACCAGCAGAATATGAACCGCACGGAACTGCAGTGCCGCAAGAAAAAGCTCCCGCGGCGAAATCATCGTCGCATTGACCGTTCCTCTTGTGATTTCCTTTTCTCCGAGAAGCTGATTTTTTGTGTCCAGCATCATGCAGAGAAGAACCTCCTGATCCTCGTGGCGGAGACGTTCCATGTAATAATCCGCAATGGAAGCCGGATCATGAAAGCAGAGACCTTTTCTTGCTCCGGCCGCGGCCATTCGTTTGGAAAGCTCACCGATGCACTGGAGCTGGATCGCTTTTACTTCCCCGACTCCGCGGATCTGCAGAAGTTCCTGTCTTGTACAGTGATAGAGTCCTAACAGGCCCTCCTCTTTTCCGGGAAGGGAAAGAATTTCTCTTGCGAGCTCCAGGGATGTTTTTCCCCTTGCCCCACATCGTAAAATGACAGCCAGAAGCTCCGCGTCGGAAAGGCTTTCCGGGCCGTTTTCCAGGCATTTTTCATATGGCTGTTCCATCGTCGGCAGGTTTCGTAATCCATTTTTTCTCATGTATTCCTCCCACCACTCTTCCGGGAATTTTCATGGAATACATTGGTTTGAATCACCCATCATTCTAGCACAACTTTCCGCAGATGTATAGGAATTATGAAAAATTCATATATTTTTTTGCAATTTCCTCTGCCGTTTTTAATCCGTCCATGGCTGCGGAAGTGATGCCTCCCGCATAGCCTGCGCCCTCTCCGCACGGGTAAAGACCGGTAAGCGACGGACTTTCGAGCGTTTCATTTCTTACAATGCGGACCGGTGACGAGGTACGCGCTTCCACGCCGGAAAGAACGGCGTCCGGACGGGAAAAGCCGTGGATTTTCCGCTCAGATGCACGAATGCCTTCCACAAGGGAGTCTCCGATAAACGTCGGAAGAACTTCCCGCAGATTGGCGAAAGTCCATTCTCCGCAGATGGAAGGGGTTACCTCTCCAAGTGCTGTAGAAACTCTGTTTTCACAGAAATCACCAAAAAGCTGCACCGGAACTTTGCCTTTTCCGGCTTCCCACGCAGCGTGTTCAAGCGCTCTCTGGAATGCCACACCATCGAGTACGTCCGGCGTTCCCTCTACATGGTACGGGCGGTAGTCTTCCGGTGTTACGGTGACAATCATAGCGCTGTTCGCATTTTTACCTTCCCGGTCAGAATAACTCATACCGTTGACGCAGGTGCGTTCCGCTTCCGAGGATGCGTTGACAACATAGCCGCCGGGACACATGCAGAATGAGTACACACCTCTTCCGTTTTCACACTGATTGGTGAGCTTATACGGTGCTGCCCCAAGGAAATCCGGTGCCTCCGGTCCGTACTGATCCTCCGTGATCATCTTCTGCGGATGCTCAATGCGGACGCCGACAGCGAAGGATTTTGCTTCCATGGAGATCTTATTTTCGCAGAGTTTAAAGAAGGTATCGCGTGCAGAGTGGCCGATCGCAAGGACTGCAGTCTCCGCGGCAATCTTCTCGGTTTCATTGACGGTTACAGAAGTGAGTCTGCCGTTTTCAATCCCAAAGTCCGTCACTTTTGCTCCGAAACGGACTTCTCCGCCCCATGCCTCGATCTTTTTCCGCATCGTTGTCACAATTCCGATGAGCTGATCGGTGCCAAGGTGCGGTTTCTGATCGTACAGAATTTCTTCCGGTGCCCCGCATTCCGTGAAGATCCGGAGTACCTCACGGTTTCTGCCGGATGGATCCTTCACCGAAGTGTTTAATTTTCCATCCGAAAACGTACCGGCGCCGCCCTCTCCGAACTGTACGTTCGATTCCGGGTTCAGAACGCCGGTTTTCCAGAACGCATCGACACTTTTCTTTCTCTGTTCTGCAGATTCGCCGCGCTCCAGAACGAGCGGACGGTAGCCATGCTTTGCGAGAACATAGGCACAAAAAAGTCCTGCCGGACCGCTTCCGATAATAACCGGCCGGTGAACAAGAGTCTGTTCTCCAGATTTTGGGAACACATATGGCTTTTTCTCCGCTTTTACGATCTGGTTATTTTTCGCCTTCCGCAGTACGGCATTCTCATCTTTTACTTTTACATCAAGCTGATAAACGTATTTTAATTCGGATTTCTTTCTGGCATCAATTGAGCGGCGTAAGAGCTCAATTTCCTGCAGATCGTGTTTTCCGATTTTCAGTGTTTTTCTTATTTTCTGTTCCAGTTCCTCCTGTGTGTGGGTGACTGGAAGCTTTAATTGCTGTATCCGAATCATGAATGTTCTCCTGCTGCAGCTCTTCCGGCTGCACTTCCGCTGGACCAGGCCCACTGGAGATTGTAGCCGCCGCAGACGCCGTCGACGTCCAGGGCTTCTCCCGCAAAGAAAATACCAGGGTGCTGTACCGATTCCAGAGAATCCGTAAGCTGGTCGAGCGTGATGCCGCCCGCACACACCTGGGCTTTTCCAAAGTCGGTCTGGCCGGTGATCTGTAAACGATATGATTTGATGGCGCCTGCCATTTCTTCCGGAATCTTTTTCTTTCCGATCAGAACCGGAATGAGTTTTTCCGGAAGAAGGCCGATCAGAAGCTCTTTTGGCGCTTTATACGGGCAGATTTCCTGCCGTCTGACAAATTCTGCAGTAAGCTCCGATTCCGTCAGTTCCGGAAAGAAGTCTACGAGAAGTTCAGCGCGTTTTTTCTGCATGCAGGCGCGCACAGCGAACCGGGAAATCTGGAATACCGGGATGCCGGAGACACCGTAGTCGGTAAGCTGCAGCTCTCCCTGTTCCGTCAGAACCTCCTGATTTTCAACCAGAAGCGTAATCTTCGCGCGCACCCGAACACCCGCCCAGGAGGAAAACTGGTTTCCTTTGCAGCGGAGCGGGCAGAGGGCCGGGAAAAACGGAATCGAAGCGAGCTGAAGCTGATCGGCAAATCGAAGTGTATCTCCGTCGGAACCGGCGATCTGGGAAGCACAGCTTCCGCAGCAGATGATGACGCTGTCAGCCGGGTACTGCCATCCTTCGGTGCGCACCAGATAACCATTTTCGGCTTTTTCCACTGCAACAGCCGTTTCCCGTGTCTTGATTTTTACCTTTCGGAATCTGGCTTCCAAAATCAGCAGCTCAAGAACGGACTGTGCCTGCTCGCTGGCCGGATAAAGCCAGCCTTCACGGCTCCGGATGCGGATGCCGAGCTGTTCAAAAAACTGTTCGGTGTCCTGTTCGGTAAACTGTTCGAGAACCCGTGATGCACGCTCCTGATTTCCCGTGCGGTAGCACGATGCATCCTGATAACGATTGGTAAAATTACACCGTCCGTTTCCGGTCGCAAGAAGCTTTCTGCCCGGTTTATCGTTCTTTTCCAGAACGGTGACCGCGGCACCGAGACGTGAGGCCCAAATTGCCGCCATCAGTCCGCTCGCGCCGCCGCCGATAATTACCACATTTTTTGCCATTATAATGTCACCATACCGGCATCGACGAGTTTCTGAAGACTCATCAGAATACCGAATTTTGCGTGCTGCCACGTAAGCCCACCCTGAAAATAGACAGCGTACGGCGGTTTGATCGGGCCATCGGCAGAAAGTTCAATGGAAGAGCCCTGCACGAAAGCGCCAGCTGCCATGATAACTGGGCTGTCGTAACCTGGCATATCCCAAGGTTCCGGGGAAACGAAGCTGTCGACCGGGGCAGCTGCCTGGATACCCTGGCAGAATGCGATGACGCCTTCCGGTTTTCCAAAGGTTACCGCCTGAATGATGTCGTGACGGCTCTCGGTTCCGTTTGGAACAACGGCAAATCCCAGTTTCTCATAAACATTTGCAGCAAAGACAGCACCTTTTAATGCCGCTGCGGTAACGGTCGGTGCCAGGAAGAATCCCTGGTAGAAGGAACCGTTCACACCGAGTGTTGCGCCAACCTCTTTTCCAAGTCCCGGGGAGAGCAGACGGTATGCTGCATTTTCCACGTACTTTTTCTTTCCAACAATGTAACCGCCGGCCGGAGCCAGTCCGCCGCCCGGGTTTTTGATCAGGGATCCGACCATCAGATCTGCACCGACATTGGTCGGTTCAATCGTCTCCACGAACTCGCCGTAGCAGTTATCGACCATACAGATGACATCTGGTTTGATATTTTTAATAAATGCAATCAGTTCACCGATGCGGGTAACAGAAAGCGTCGGTCTGGTCTGATATCCTTTCGACCTCTGAATCGTCACCATCTTTGTCTTTTTGTTGATGGCATTTTTGATTCCTTCGTAATCGAAAGAGCCGTCCTCTTTTAAATCTACCTGGCGGTAAGTTACGCCATATTCCGCAAGAGATCCGACGGACGGGCGGATGCCGATCACTTCCTCAAGGGTGTCGTACGGTTTTCCAACAGGAGAAAGCAGTTCGTCGCCCGGGCGGAGATTTCCGGAAAGCGCCGTTGCAAGCGCATGGGTTCCGCAGGCGATTTGCGGGCGTACCAGTGCATCCTCAGTGCCGAAGCACGTTGCATAGACCTGCTCCAGCGTATCACGTCCCAGGTCATTGTATCCGTATCCTGTGGTTCCATATAAGCATGCCTCGCTGACCTTGCTTGCCTGCATGGCGTGGATGACCTTTAACTGGTTGTATTCTGCGATTTCATCAATTTTTGCAAAACGCTCTTTTAATTCTTCCTCAATTTTCGTTCCAAATGCGAAAACCTCTTTGGAAATGCCAAGTGTGCTGTACATAGCAGCTTTTTCTGTCAACATGATTGTTCTCCTTCTTCCTTTGCATCGGCCGAAACGATTTCGTTCCAGCGATCCAGCATATATGATAATATTTTTTCTTCGTCGTAGTCAAAATCCGGCTTGTTCAGCCAGATCACATCCTTTTCCCGTCGGAACCAGGTCAGCTGCCGTTTGGCAAAATGACGGGTGTCCCGCTTGATGATATAGACGGCCTCCTCCAGCGTGCATTCGCCCGCAAGATACGGGAACAGTTCTTTGTAGCCCAGTCCCTGCATGGAGACAAGATCTCTTGTGTATCCCATTTCTTTCAAACGGAAAACTTCATCAACCAGTCCGTCGCAGATCATCTGATCGACGCGCCTGTCAATGCGGTCATACAGAATCGAACGTTCGTCGTTCAGCACAAAATAAGCAGAACAGTACGGAGATTCCTTCTGCTTCTGCTCCTCGTTGTGCTCCGAAATCTTCTGTCCTGTCTCGTGATAATATTCCAGCGCCCGGATTACACGTTTTACATTATTCGGGTGAATCGTCTCCGCGGAAGCAGGATCAACCTCGGAAAGTTCCCGGTACAGTTCTGCCGCGCCTTCCTCCGTTGCTGCTTTTTCTTCCAGCTGTTTCCGGATCGGCAGTTCACCGTGCGATTCCGTAAAATCAACTTCTTTTAAAAGCGCCTGGATATAAAAGCCGGTGCCGCCCGTCACGATCGGAATCTGTCCGGCGGCGTATATTTTTTCCATCGCTTCATGCGCCAGTTCCACAAACTTCACGACGTGAAACTCTTCGGAAGGATCGAGCACATCGATCAGATAATGCGGAACGCCGCACATCTCCTCCGGGCGGATTTTGGCAGATCCGATATCCATATGGCGGTAGACCTGCATGGAATCCGCGGAGATAATGGCCCCATTCACCGCTTGGGCAAGCGAAATCGACAGCTTCGTCTTGCCGACAGCGGTCGGACCGGTCAGGATAATCAAAGGTTTTTTCAAAAAAATCACCTACACAATTCTCTTAAATTTCTTTTCCAGTTCCCGTTTCGAGAGGGAAATGATCGTCGGCCGGCCGTGCGGGCAGTGATACGGATCTTCGAGCGTCAAAAGCTCGGCAATGAGCTGCTCCGCCTCTGCATAGGAAAGATGATTGTTGCCCTTTACGGCGGCCTTGCACGACATCGTCGCCAGACGGTCTTTTAAAATCTCCAGCGGCTTTTCGCGGACCTCCTCAAGATTGTCGAGAATCTCGATAAACAGCTCCTCCGTCGCAATACCGTACAGGTTGTGCGGCACGGCGTTGATCGCATAGTCTTTTCCGCCGAACGGGGAAATTTCGTAGCCGAAGGACTGGAAAACGTCCATGTAACGGGTCACAAGATCTGCTTCCTGCGGCGTTAAGGAGACGATCAGCGGAGGACTCACCATCTGGGAGGTGACGTTCTTTTCCCGGTAATTTTTCATCATCCGCTCGAACAGTACCTTTTCGTGCGCGGCATGCTGATCGATGATGTAGAGATTCTCGCCGTACTGAATCAGCCAGTACGTATCGAAAACTTGGCCGATGATGCGGTGCGATTTCTCTGCCTCCGGGGTAAGAAACTGCTCATCAAAGAGCTGCATCTGGCCTTCTGGCTCAGGCGAAGCAGATACAGATGAGGATTCTTCCGGCATGGAAGATACCGTTGGAGCTACATCTGGCTCCTGCTGATGCTGTATTGCGTCCGCGTTTGAGAGGTCTGCCGTCTTTGGCACGTTTCCTGCCCCCGGCTCAAACAGTTCTTCCTCTTCCCGCGTCATTCCCGTCATCTGCTGAACCGGCACATACGTTTTCGCTGCGCGGTATCCATTTCGTTCCACCTCCGGGAAAATTGGCATTCTTCTGCTCTGGCTGGAAACCGGCTCCACCGGAAGGGACTGCCGTGCAAAGCCTTCTTTTACCTGCCGTTTCTGCTCGAACGGTTCCGGAACAACAATCTGTTCTTTCCGTGCCGCTTTTTCCTCTGCTTTCCGTTCCCTGTCGGAAGAAAGCGAAACCTTCACAATCTGCTCCCTGTGATTCAGCGCACCTGAGATCATATCGCGCATCTGGCGGTAAATCTCCTCCTGATGAGAAAAACGAAGTTCCATCTTCGTCGGATGCACATTGACATCCACCGCCTCTCCATCCATCTGGACATAGAACAGCGTAAACGGATATTTATGCTGCATCATCGATGTTTGATATCCGTCCTCAATCGCACGGGCGAGCAGCTTGCTCCGCACATACCGTCCATTCACGTAATAATTTTCAAAATTCCGGTTTCCCCTCGAGATCACCGGTTTTCCGATAAAGCCGTCGATCGTCATCAGCGGGCTTTCCGAGTGAATCTCGATCAGCTCCCGCGCGATGTCGCGGCCGTAAATATTATAGACCAGTTCTTTTAAATTCCGGTTGCCGCTCGTATGGAGCTTCACCTGTGAATTCACCATATATTTAAACGAAATCCCCGGGTGCGACAGCGCAAGCTGCTCCACAACGGAAGTCACCGCATTCGCCTCCGTAACCGGCGTTTTTAAGAATTTCTGACGAGCCGGCGTGTTGTAAAAAAGATTCCGGACCAGAAAGGTTGTTCCGGTCGGGGCACCGACCTCCTCATTGGCCTTCTCCGCGCCGCCCTCAATCACATACCGCGTTCCCGTCAGCGCATCCGGCGTTTTCGTAATCATCTCGATCTGCGCAACCGCCGAGATACTCGAGAGCGCCTCGCCGCGGAAGCCAAGAGATGCAATCTGCACGAGTTCTTCCACGGAACGGATCTTGCTCGTCGCGTGGCGCAGAAAAGCGAGCGGCACCTGTTCGGCCGGAATGCCGCTTCCATTGTCCGTGATCCGCACCAGCGAGATACCGCCGTCGCGGATTTCCACGGTGATCGCCGTCGCACCGGCGTCCATTGCATTTTCCACCAGCTCCTTTACCACGGAAGCCGGCCGTTCCACGACCTCACCGGCCGCAATTTTATCGATCGTATTCTGATCCAGTACTGCTATGGTAGCCATGTTGTTCCTTTCTGTTTCGGATTGATTCTAACTTATGTTCTGATCCAGTATTCCCCTATTTCCAGCGGTTTTTCACCTTTCCCTGGAAACGGTACAGGGTATTTAAAGCATCCATCGGTGTCATATTCGAGATATCAAGCTCCGAGAGCTCTTTGATGATATCATCGTCCTGCACCGTATCGAACAGCGACATCTGTGCCATATCGACCTCGTCGTAGTGAACCGGCTTTGCCTTCGGTTTTTTCTGCATGGTCAGATCCTTGACCGCAGCAGTGATATCGGCATCGCTCAGCTGCTCCACCAGCTCCTGCGCCCGGGAGAGCACTGACTCCGGCACTCCCGCAAGACGCGCTACCTGGATACCGTAGCTCTTATCTGCGCCGCCCTGTACAATTTTACGCAGGAATACGATATCGTCGCCCTTTTCCTTAACGGCAATACAGTAGTTGTGCACGCCCGGAAGCTTTCCTTCAAGCTCAGTCAGCTCATGGTAATGCGTAGCGAACAGTGTCTTTGCGCCGAGCAGCTTCGGATTCGCCACATGCTCAATCACAGCCCAGGCGATCGAAAGACCGTCGAACGTACTCGTTCCTCTTCCGATCTCATCGAGAATCAGCAGACTGTTCGAGGTTGCATTCCGAAGAATATTTGCCACCTCCGTCATCTCAACCATAAACGTACTCTGGCCGCTTGCCAGGTCATCGGATGCGCCGACACGGGTAAAGATCCGGTCCACAATACCGATGTTTGCCTTCGAAGCCGGAACAAACGAACCGATCTGTGCCATCAGCACAATGAGGGCCGTCTGGCGCATATACGTCGATTTACCGGCCATGTTCGGTCCGGTGATGACGGAAACGCGGTGGTCACCGTTGTCAAGCAGGGTATCGTTTGCGATAAACATATCGTTTGGAATCATCTTCTCGACCACTGGGTGACGGCCGTCCTTGATATCAATCTTTCCGCGACTGTTCAGCTTCGGACGCACATAGTGGTTGTGCTCGGCAACGTAGGAAAGCGATGCATACACATCGAGCCGTGCCAGAGCCTGCGCCGTGCGCTGAATCCGCTCCGCCTCACCGGCAACCGTATCGCGCACCGTACAGAAAAGATCGTATTCCAGCGCATACAGTTTATCCTCCGCACCGAGAATCGTATCCTCGAGTTCCTTCAGACGCGGGGTAATGTAGCGCTCCGCATTCGTCAACGTCTGTTTTCTCGTATAGTAATCCGGGACAAGATCTTTAAACGAGTTCGTGACCTCCAGATAATAGCCGAATACCTTGTTGTATTTGACCTTCATATTTTTGATTCCGGTTTTCTCGCGCTCGCTTGCCTCCAGCTCACTCAGCCACTGTTTTCCCTCGGTCTTGGCGTGACGGTAATTATCGACCATCTCGTTATAGCCGTCCTTGATCATACCGCCGTCGCGCATCAGATACGGCGGATCATCGACGATTGCCGCATCGACAAGCTGATAGAGGTCTTCCAGCGGGTCGAGATCCTCCTGAATCTGCGCCAAAGCGCCGCCGTCAAACGAGTTTAAGAGCTGCTTGATGTAAGGCAGCATCTGCAGCGACGATTTAAAGGCGATCAGGTCACGCGGATTCGCGGACTGGTAGCTGATTCTTCCGACGAGACGCTCGAGGTCATAAACCGGACGGAGGTATTCACGGATTTCCTCGCGGATCATCGCCTGCCCCGTTAGAGCCTCTACAGCATCGAGCCGTGCGTTGATTTCCTCCTCGTCGATCAATGGCTGCTCTACGTAGCTTCGCAGAAGACGTGCGCCCATCGCCGTGCGGGTTTTATCGAGAACCCAGAGCAGGGAGCCGCGTTTCTGCTTCTCCCGCAGCGTTTCCACCAATTCCAGATTCCGGCGGCTGGAGCTGTCGATCAGCATATATTTGTCTGTCACATACGGTGTAATCGAATTCATGTGAGACAGATCCGATTTCTGTGTCTCGTGCAGATACTGGAACAGCGCACCGGCTGCAATTGTTCCGCAGTTGTAATCGGCGATGCCAAGGCCTTCCATCGTAGCAGCATGGAACTGTTCCTGCAGCGTACGGCGGCAGATATCATCGTCGAAATACCAGTCTTCCAATGCATTCACGCAGATATGAAGGCGGGTTCGAAGATCCTCCACATCGATCCCGCAGAGCAGGAACGACTGATTGCAGATGATTTCCGCCGGCATAAACTTCGTGATCTCATCCACAAGGCGGCGCGGCTTGTCCATTTCCGTGACGAGGCACTGGCCGGTCGAGATATCTGCTGTAGAGATACCGAAGCATCCCTCCATGCAGACGATCGACATAATGTAGTTGTTCTTCGTCTCATCAAGTCCCTGCGGGATCAGCGTCGTACCCGGTGTGACAACGCGGATGACTTCGCGCTTTACCATGCCCTTTGCCTGTTTCGGGTCCTCCATCTGCTCGCAGATCGCAACCTTATGGCCGTTCTCTACAAGACGGTTGATATACCCTTCTGCAGCGTGATACGGGATACCGCACATCGGAGCGCGCTCCTCCATGCCGCAGTCCTTTCCGGTCAGCGTAAGCTCAAGTTCTTTGGATACCAGGGTGGCATCCTCGAAGAACATTTCGTAGAAATCACCTAAGCGGTAAAACAAAATGGTATTAGCCGGGTCAGTCAAGCCCGTCTTCGTCTGGCAATAATGTACCATCATAGGCGAAAGCTTCTCACACTGATCCAGCGCATCCTGTGCTGTCACAGGCCGCGTGGACATCAGTGCCGGCGCTTTTACCGCTGTGTTTTTTGTTTCTGTATCGTTCATTTGTATTTCATACCTTTTCTCAAAAATAAATATAAGAAGTATAACAAACGTTATACCTGCACAATTTTAGCATGAAACCAGAAATTGTGCAAGATTCACAAGCGTATAAAATGCCCCCTTCCTGTCAGTGGTTTTTTCTCAAAACCAGCCGTCCAGGAAGCGAGCATTCCCTTTAATTTTTCTTTTTTTGTCTCCATTTTGAGAAAGACGAACCAATCAACAGGATCAGCACAAAAACAACGGCAACCGTTTCATAAATCTGCACGCCGGTGTTGACAGGATTGTCGTCAATTGAGCGGTAATCGCGCTCCAGACGCCACAGCATCGCCATCCGGTCCATGAAATCAATCTGCCGCGTGCCGTCCGTCTCGGTCTTAAAGACGGCACAGTAAAGATTCGTGTACCACTGGTCAAGAAGACTGACCCCTGATCGCCCGATCTTTCCGCTGCCGATCTCCTCGTCATTTTCATCATACAGAATCCTGCCGCTTCTCGAACTCTGGTAATCGAGCGGCGTTTCATCTACATCAAGGAAAATCAGTCTTGTATCTTTTCCATAGGAGGTATCCACATACTGCTCCTGCGCATAGCCAAGACACGTACCGGATGCGTCGTAATAGCCGTACGTCGTGCCGGAGCCTTCTCTGTCATTGATGGGCTCATCCTCCACATAGTCAATCGAAAACCACTCCTCCTCGTTGATATAGACCGTATTCTTCTGAAGATAGCCCGCCACTTTTCCGTCTGCCACAATCTTCGTCTTTCGTTTACTTCCATACAGGTCAAAGTAGATTTCTATGGTTTCTGCCGATGTAAGCGCCTCTTTTGCCTCATCCGCAGTTGCAAACTCAGATTCCGGCACTTTTTCTTTTCCGCAGCCGCCAAGCACCAGAGCGGCGGCAAGAAAAAGACCAGCGGCTGTATATATTCTCTTTTTCAACTGCCTTTTTCCTCCGCCTTACTTGTTATCTTTGTAATACTCATTTGCCTCATCGTACATCATATCGAGCAAGGCGTATTTATCCTGGAAATCCATCACCTGCGTACCGTTATCCTCCAGGTTCACATAGAGATTGCACTGTGAACCGGACCAGTCCATCTCTTTTTTCGCAGAACCGATCACCGTTCCGCCCTCTGTATAAATGGTATGTCCATCCTCTGATGCGTAATATGGTTTTTCGTTCAGATCTGCATCGAGAAAAATAATGTAATACGCTTCCGGCATCTGATCCGGTGTCGTCACGCGCTCCTGTGCATAGCCAAGCAGGTTGTTGTCCGGATCATAGAATGCATAGGTAGTAGCGGATTTTGTCATCTTATTGATTTCTTCGTCCGTCACAATTTTCATATGGAACCATTCTTCGCCGGAAATAGAGATCGTCCAGGTCTGATCAAAGAGACCGCTGTTTTTCATATACGCGGCAGCCTTTTCATCCGCATAAATGTTTCCCGAAGCGTCAACGTTATCCAGATCACAGCGCATGCGGACGGACGAAGCCGATGCAAGGGCTTCTTTTGCCACATCCGCGTTTTCATACCCTAACTTTTCTTCTGCCGCCGAGCAGCCGCACAGAAGCAGAAGTCCTGCTGTAAAACCCAAAAACAATTTTGTCGTTTTTCTCATAGATTCCCCTCTCTTTCTTTTGTCAGGACCGATTGGAAAGACCGCCGTCCTTGTCGCGTGCCAGTTCTCTTGCCGCCATCACAGCGAGTGCGGTCAGCTGCGGCAGATATTTTGCATCGTAGACAATCAGAAACGCATTGTCGAACATGATGTTTCCGACGGTAAGATCCATATTGTCGACGATGGCGCCGATCATAGTTCCGTTCAGTTTTACCGAGTAATTGTGGCCGATGGAGCCGGCGTATTCCCGGAGTTCCAGTTTTCCCTCCGGCAGTTCCATCGAGAACTGATCCCGTACGAGTGCAAACTGCTTTTTCAACACACCATACGGCTCGCCGTACAGATAAAAACGGTAGGTCGGCAGCGCGTGGAGCAGTTCCTTCGTCATGCGGAAGATTTCGGTGTGCATCGCATCGTAGATATAAAATGTTTTCAGCGGCACGGTGCTGTCGATCTCGTAAACCAGGTTTCCGTCTGTATCCTCCAGATCGAAATGCTGGCCCGTCAGGCGGTAATCCTCCGTGAAAGTGTAAATCTGGGACGCCGAAATCTTCTGAAACGGCTGTACCGTTCCGGTTTTGACGAAATGCTCCAGATTCGCTTTTAATTCGCTCTGGAACATCATCAGATCGGAATGGTAGCTTAGATGGTCTGCGAGGTTCTCTGCAACATCTTCATGAATCGGATACACGGGTGTGGTGAGTTTCTTTTTGATAAAGCCTTCGATGAAGGAATATCCCAAATAACCGACATGACCGTCTTTGGTCAGCCAGAAGTAGAGATATTCTCCCTTGGCGTCCGGTCCGAAAACGAGTGCTTTCTGCCGCATCGTGTAGAATTTTGCAAGCCATGCAGAACCGAACGGTGTATCGACGTTCTTGTAAGCCTCATAAAATTCTTCGATTTTCCGCGGCTTCTCCATGGAGATCATGGCAATCATATCCGTCATGGAATTGTAGTTCTCCGGGGTTGCCATGGACCAGATGGCAATGCCGAAAATCAGGACAACCGTGGCGATGGTGAGTGTGATCGTCTCTCCGTAGCCGACCGCCATCAGATAGATGCCCAGCAGCGTGACAGCGCCGCCTGCGATGCGGAATTTCCATTTTCTCTTTTTCAACTGAATACCGCCTCCTCTCTTTTCGTTACTTTTATTGTACTTGCTCCCCTTTTTTGTGTCAATTGAAACTCGCTCCTCCGCTCTATTTTGTTCTGCCTGGCGGGACAAAGAAAGCGTGTCGGCGCATCTTTTTTTGTCAGAATGCATCCGGCACGCTTTGTTTCAAAAATTTAATGAACGAAAAGAAATTATGAAATTGGAATCACGCGTCCCGTTTCTGCCATAGTTCGGTGGGAAATGGAAATTACGGTACGGTTTTTGGAAACCCTTTGCAATGCATTTAATACCATTTTTTCCGTCTCTGCATCAAGGTTTGCGGTAATCTCATCGAGGAGCAGAATTTCAGGCTCCGCTGCGGCTGCACGGGCAATCGAGAGGAGCTGCCACTGACCCTGTGAGAAGAGATCCTGTGTACAGATCGTATCATATTGGTCCGGAAGCGCCTCGATGGTCTTTGCAAGTCCGGTCAGCTCTGCTGCTTTTTTTACATCTGTATCCGAAATCTTTGCATCATACAAAGTAATCTGGTCTTTTACCGATCCCGGCACCATGTGGAACGACTGCTCCACATAGCCGAAAACCTTTCGTTTTTTTGCATCCGGCAGATCGACAGATGGAACACCCCAAATCAGAACCATTCCTTTCTGTGGTTCATATAAACCGAGCAGCAGTTTGAAAATAGTACTCTTTCCGGCACCCGTTCGTCCCAAAAGTGTTACCTGCTCGCCTTTTTTGATCTGCAGACTTACATCGTTTAAGATGACCTGGCTTTCGTCATATCCAAACGTCACATTTTTTAGCTCAGCCGCTATGCCGTAATCTGTATTTTCAGTCAGCGCAGCCGGCTCTTTCTTCTCTTCCAGGCTGTAAAATTCATTGATTCTTTCCATACCGGCAAACGCAGACTGAATTGTCTGGATTTCCATACCAAGACTTTCGACCGGAGCAAAGATCTGGGAAATATAGTTTATAACAGCAACGGCGGTTCCGGCGGACATGCCGAACAGCTTTAAAACGGTCGGATTGCCGGAGGCCGAAAGCAGCATGACAACAGCAACAACAATGGCATTTAAAATCAGGATGACCGGAGAATAGACGGCATCGTAAAAATTGGTCTTCTCCATTGCGCTGTAGCTGTCATCAATATAGTGCGCATACTGCTGCTCCATATACGTCTCTTTCTGCAGACAGTGAATGGTACGGATGTTGTGCAGCGTCTCTGGAACGTGACCCGAAGCACGGCTGACTGCACGGCGGTTGGCAATCTGGGAGGCCAGCATGTTTTTCTGAACATAACGGGTAAAGAGGAACAGAACAGGGAGTAAAATAATCAGAACAATCGTAAGTCCACGATTAGTCACCCAGATGACGGCAAGAATGCTTAAGATTTTGCACGCATCGGCAAACATACTGATGATCCCGGAGGTAAACAGGTTTTCCACTGTGTCGATGTCACCGACAAATCTTGATACGAGAGCGCCCGGCTCCTGGCGGTTCAGCTCGTTGGCGGAAAGGCGTCCGAACTTTTCCATCAGACTGCTTCGGAGTGCATGTGTAATTTTCTGGCCGAATACCGTCAGAAGACTCTCTCGTGCCGACTCCAGAAGACCCGTCAGGGCAAGAAGTCCGAAATACAGCAGAATTCCTTCCATCCAGAGGGTATGCTTCTTTGTCAAAAGGTCAATCAGCTGTGCCAGCACAAGAGGCGGGAGCAGTGCGAAAATAACCGCACCGCAGACGACTCCCAAAAGTGCGGCTGATAAAACGCCGTGTTTTCGAACGGTTTCTTTGATTACCCGCAATACAGATTCTTTCTTTCGCATCAAAAGCTGCCTCCCTTCGTCTGGTTGCTGCAGAGCTCTGCGTAGGACGGAACCGTTGCAAGGAGTTCCTCATGTGTGCCGACCTTCGTATGGCACTCATCCATCCAGATGACCTGATCCATCTGGTCGAACAGATAGAGGCGATGGGAAATGAGGATTATAATAGAGTCTTTTGCCAGCTCCTTTAAATTTAAAAAAATTTGTGCCTCCGTCTCTTTGTCGAGTGCCGAAAACGGATCGTCGAGAACCAGAACCGGCCGTTTGTGGTACAGGGTTCGCGCAAGGGCAAGGCGCTGCGCCTGACCACCGGAGAGGCGGATACCGCCCGTTCCGACCAGAGTATGGATTCCGTTTTCCATTGCTTTCACTTCATCTTCCAGGCAGACGACTCGGATCATCTCCTCTGCGCCCTCTTTTCCCCCGAGACGGATATTCTCTTCCACGCTTCCATGGAACAGCTCCGGGTCATGGCCAAGATAACCGACCATGCGGTTCCGGTCTGCTTTTTCCATTTTTCCAAGTTCTTTTCCGCCGAAGGTGATGCTTCCCTCATACGGCGACTCGCAGAGAAAAGTCTTTCCAAGCGTTGACTTTCCGCATGCGACAGGTCCCGTTACACCGATGATCTGGCCAGGAGCCGCCTGAAACGACAGGTCATGGATGATCTCTTTTCCGTTTGGATAGGCAAAATGCAGGTGATCGACGTTAAGCTCTGCAGGTGCTGCGGCCGGAAACTCCGGTTCGGCTTTCGAATTTTGCAACAGAGGTTTGATTCGTTTCCAGGAAACCTGCGCTTTATGTACCGCATTAAAAAGCTTTGCTGCGCTCGATGATTTGGTGGCAAGCTTCGTGTAGCAGGACAAAAATGTGGTAAATACAGCAATGGTCCACGGTGTCCAACCCTCATGCAGGACGTTTCTGCCTCCAAAATACAGGATAAACAGAATGCTCGTCATCGAGATCATACGGTAAATCGGCGGCATAGCTGTGTTCCAGATATTGGCGCGCACAGCGGCAGATTCGTAAGCCGAAAGATTCTCCTCATAAGCGGCCTTTCTGTCCTCCTCACAGCCAAAGACACGATACGTGATGGCATTTGTCGCACGGTCCAGGGTTGCAGCACTTAATGCACCCGACTGTACCTTATAGGCAGCGCCCGTTTTCTGTACCATGACCTTCATCTTTTCGGCAATCACGTAGGAAATGGGTGGAAAAATCATGCAGAGAAGAGCCAGGCGCCAGTCGTACCAGAGCAGCATACACGCATAGGCGAGAAGAGCAACACCGGTATCAAAGATTTCCGTTGTAAATTTCCGCATTCCTTCTACGCAATCGTCTACATCGAGAATGGCCTTCGTCAGTACATTTCCGGTACCTTCCGCTTCCAGCTCCAAACGGCTTTTGCGAACCAGCGTTCCGTAAAGAATCTGCTTCATATGCCGGTTGACGTTGTTGGCAAATCTTCTGACATAGAACCGTTTGAAATAGCGGGAAACCTGCACAATGCCAATACTCACGACATAGGCCGTGACCAGCATCAGCATCTGGTGGAAGGTTCCTGTGCCGCCGAGGAGATCAACCAGCTTTCCTGTCATTTTTCCCTCAAACCAGGGGCCTGCAAGAAGTCCCAGATTATAGATGAGACCGGAAACCGTAACAAAAAAGAGAATTTTCCATTCTTCCTGAAAGTAAGAGAGCATCCGGTTCGGGCGAAAGGTTTCATCCTTCATCGCTGCTGCCTCCTTCTGCTGTTGCTTTTATTGTTTTATCTGCTTTTTCACTTAAAATTTTTGAAAGTTCCGCAAAATGATTCTGCCGTTCTCTCTTCGATTTCCAGTACAGCTTGTCCAGTGTTTCGCAGAAGCTTTCTGCCTCCTTTTCCGGAAGCTCCAAAAGCAGCCATTCATAAAAAACCGTTTCAATTTCTGCTTTGGAATTTTTCAAAGTTTCTGCTTTTTCCGTAGCATACAGAAGCTGGCTTCTGCCGTCCCACGGATTCGGTTTCCGGATCAGATATCCCTTTGCCTCAAGGCTTGCAGCGCGTCTTGCAGCGGCTCCTTTATCAATCTTTAACTGTTCGCGCACTTCCGTCTGCGTGATGCCCGGATGATGGCGCACCAGATGGATAAAGTCAAATTCTGCTGTGCCGATGCCCTCTTCTTTCATTGCCTGAACCGTAAATTTCCCGGCTTCCCGCGCTATTTTTGTTATTTTCCGTTCTGTTGGATCCATTTTTCTGTTCCTCCTGTCCATTCTCAATCTGTTTCAAATAGATGCATATACAACTAATTAGATGATAGTACAACTAATCGAAATTGTCAATCTATAGATCTTCTGGTTGACGAAGTATCGTCCGAACTTTATAATAGAAGTATTCGGCTGTTAAAAACAGTCAGTCTATCAATAAGGAGATGTATCTTATATGGAAAAGAAACATACGCGCGGCAGCTTTACCGGATCGATCGGCTTCGTGCTTGCTGCCGCAGGAAGCGCGGTTGGACTGGGAAATATCTGGCGTTTCCCTTATCTTGCCGCAAAAGACGGAGGCGGAACCTTTATTTTAGTTTATATCGTACTGGCTCTGACCTTTGGATTTACCCTGCTGACAACTGATATTGCCATCGGAAGAAAAACCGGACAAAGTCCGCTTGTCGCTTACGGTAAAATTCACCCGGGCTGGAACGGTCTTGGCCTTCTCGCCAGTATCGTGCCGGTTGTCATCCTGCCTTACTACTGCTCCATTGGCGGCTGGGTATTAAAATACCTGTCTGTGTTTCTCACCGGACATGGCACTGCTGCTGCCGAGGATGGTTACTTTACCGGCTATATTACCGGTACATGGCAGCCGATTGTGTGGTTGGGAATCTATCTTTTTCTTACCGCATTCGTTGTATATCGTGGTGTCAATAAGGGAATTGAAAACTACAGCAAAATTCTGATGCCGATCCTTCTGATTTTAATCATCGGAATTTCTGTTTTTTCTCTGACCCTGACCCATACCGACGCAGACGGTGTCGTCCGTACGGGACTGCAGGGTATGAAAATTTATCTTGTTCCAAATTTTAAAGGAATGACGCCGCAGAAATTTTTCACCGTCTTTGTCGATGCACTCGGACAGCTTTTCTTTTCGATCAGCGTTGCGATGGGTATCATGGTTGCCTACGGTTCCTACGTAAAAAAAGAAACAAACCTGATGAAATCGATCAACCAGATCGAAATTTTCGACACCATTGTTGCGCTGCTCGCCGGTTTGATGATCGTTCCTGCCGTATTTACCTTTATGGGGACAGAGGGTATGTCTGCCGGCCCTGGTCTGATGTTTGTCTCCCTGCCGAAGGTCTTTCAGTCCATGGGAGCAGCAGGCGGCGTAATCGGAACCATTTTCTTTCTTATGGTCTCCTTTGCAGCCATTACATCTTCCGTATCGGTCATGGAATCCATTGTTTCCTGTATGATCGACAAATTTCACATCAGCAGAAAGAAAAGCACGGTTATTGTAACCGTTTATGCATGTCTCGTCGGTATCATCGTATGCCTCGGCTACAATGCGCTTTATTTTGAACTGAAGCTTCCAAATGGCGCAACGGCTCAGATCCTGGATGTCATGGATTTCATCAGCAATAACCTTCTGATGCCGCTTGTCGCACTTCTCTCCTGTATTCTGATCGGATGGGTTGTAAAGCCGCAGGTCATCATCGATGAGGTGACTCTGGGAGGATATAAGTTCGGTCGAAAGAGGCTGTATATCGTCATGGTGAAGTTTATTGCACCCGTGCTCCTTGCCGCACTGCTGCTGCAGTCGTTCGGTATTTTAAACGTCTGATCACTGCGATACCAGATTGCTATGTGCTTTGCACTCACGCAATCTTCAAAAACATTCGTAATCCGCTCATTTTCCTTCGAAAAATGGCTCCTTACTTATGTTTTTGGCGAGGCAAGAGATCAAAAAAGCATGTTTTCCGGTGGCTTTTCCAGAAAACATGCTTTTTTTGTGCCTGTCTGCACATATTTCTAACAGGTGAAACCCTTACATCCTGCGAATTAACGTTCCATTTACACCAAGTATCTCTCCATCAAATTCCCGGGCAAAAAGTACTTCCCCGTCTCCTTTTACTTTTATCTCCTCATCCGATGCGTTGAGCAGAACTTCGATTTTATTTCCCTCTTCGTCTAGTTTAATATACTCTACACACCGATCATTTTCATAACCATTCGGAAAATGGAAATGCAGGCTTCTGCACACTTTTTCATTTCTTCGAAGCATGATCAGTTTCCGCATCGTTGCAATTTTTTTCTGATTCTCTTCGCTTTCAATTTCACTCCAAGGCATACATCTTCTGCAGTCCGGATCATGAGCGCCTTCCATTGCAATCTCCGTTCCATAATAAATACAGGGGCTTCCCGGAAGCGTAAAAAGGATTGCAAGCTGCTGGTAGAACTTGTCCAGATCGTGAAAACGGTTCATCAGCCTCTCGGTATCGTGGGAATCCAGGAGATTAAAAAGTACATCGTTATTCTGCTGCATATACATGGTATAGCAACGGTTTACCATATATTCAAATTCTTCTTTTTTCATTGTTTTATCAAGAAAGAAATCATGGATTCCACTCAGCAGCGGGTAGTTCATGACAGAATCATATTCATCTCCCTGCAGCCACTGGCTTGCATCATGCCAGATTTCCCCCAGAAGATAAATATCCGGCTTTATCGTTTTTAAATGCTCCCTTATCCGCTTTAAGAACCTGTGCGACACTTCGTTTCCTACATCGAAACGAATTCCGTCGATATCAAACTCCCGTACCCAGTCCTCACAGATTTTACAGAAATACTGTATCACCTCTTCGTTGTTTGTGTTCAGCTTTGGCATCCCGTCTGTAAATGCAAAGGAATAGAACCGTCGGTCTCTGGTGTCTCCCCTTTTTTGAACCTGTTCCCAGTCCTCTACCATAAACCAGTCCGCATAACGAGACTCTTTTCCATGCTCCAGGATATCTATCCACGGCTCAAATTTTCTTCCACTATGATTAAACACTGCATCTACCATAATGCGGATTCCTTTTTCATGTGCTTCTTTGCAAAGCGCTTTCATTGTATCCGCATCGCCAAAAAACGGATCTATTTTTGTATAATCGGTCGTGTCATATTTGTGGTTGGACTCTGCTTTCATGATCGGATTCAGATAAATACCGGTAATCCCAAGTTCCTGCAGATACGATAATCTCTGACGGATCCCTTCCAGGTTTCCTCCGAATTTTTCTTCGTTTGTTACGGTTCCGTGATTTCTCCAGGGTGTGATATCATCTCCGTTTTTTTCCGGTGTCCCGTTGCGGAACCGATCCGGGAAAATCTGATACCAGATCGTTTCGTTTACCCATGCCGGTGTGCGATTGATATCTGCCGGGTTCATCCAGGGTACAATAAAGCACTGCTGCATACGGCCATCCATCCGGAGCTGTTCTTCTGTCAGGAAACCATCCTCAAAATAATACCAGACTTCCTTTTCCGTCCGCAGCTCGAAATAATATTTGCATCTTTTGTATTCCGGAAGAAGCGTTGTTGTCCACCAGATCTGATAAGGCAGACGTTTTTTATATATCATTTCCTCTCTTTTTCCGATCCACTTTTCTTTTCCGCCCAAAATTCCGGCTTCATAAGGATCTCCGTAATGGATAAAAACCTGTTTTACATCATATCCTGTCTTGATATTGACAATCAGTCTGTCCTCATCCAGGGCATAACTCATCTGTTCTGAAGTTTTATGGTATACACCGCTAAATTCCATCTCATTTTCCTCCCGTATAGCTCTAAAGCTGTTTTTTGCATCCTTGTAAGAAACACGATCACTTTTTGTTTCGCATTGTTTCGTAACTTTACTATAAGCCTTTTTTATTTCTTCGTCAATCAATTTCCATTTTTCCCTGCGCTTTCGTAAAATTCAGATAATTTTCAGGATGATTTTTGTGCAGGATGCTTTCTTTTTTCGAAACTTAGCGAAACATTTCTTTTTCACGGTATGGATTGCTTTTTATCTTATGTTTTTATATAATGATACGGGGGCAAAAGGTTTTTTGACCCCTTTGATACCAGATTGCTACGTGCTTTGCACTCCCGCAATCTTCATATAATAGCGTTAAAAGAACTCCATCATGATAGCTGGGAGTTTACATTTTTTGTTTTGTGAAAGGATTGCCGATTATGACTACCATTCAGGATATTGCTGATAAAATGGGAGTTTCCAAGAGCACGGTATCCAAAGCGCTCAATGACGCGCCTGATATCAGCGATGCTTTACGGAAACAGGTTTTGGAAACTGCCGTAGCTCTGGGTTATACGAAGCTGCGGCGTTATAAGAAACCAACGAAAAAAGTCTGTATTATAATAGAAAAAGAAAATATGCGGTATCAGGAACCGCATCATTTTGCCTATGATATCCTGGTGGGTTTTCGTCAGATGGCAGAACCAGCAGGCTTTGATGTTGAAATTGTGCCTGTTGATATTAAGACCCAAAGAAACCAGCATTATGATGTTTTTATGCTGGAGCATGATTATATAGGAGCTTTTGTGGTCGGCTTTTCCCTGAGCGATCCCTGGATTCAAGACTTTAAAATCAGCCGCACACCGGCTGTTCTTTTCGACAACTATATAGTAGGGAATCCTTCCACCGCTTATGTAGGTATTGATAATGAGGAGGGAATGGAGCTTGCCGTCTCTTATCTTGCCGGACTTGGACACCGGAAGATCGCCTATCTGAGCAGCTCCCTCGGTGCCCGGGTTCTCCAGGCACGCCATGCTGCCTTTCTCCGTTCCATGCACCAGCATGGACTGAAGACTTCTCCTGCTGCGATCGGCTGTTCTTATTATCTGTCAGAATGTATGGAAAAGCATCTTCCCCGTTTTCTGGAAAACGGAATCACTGCTATTATTTGCAACCAGGATACCCTTGCTAGTGCAACGCTCACGCAATGTCAGCAGCTGGGATTCCAGATTCCTGATGATATCAGCATTATCGGATTTGATGATCTGCCGATTGCTGCTTGTACGTCACCGCCCCTTACAACCATCAGACAAGATCGGCTGGAGCTCGGAAAAAGTGGATTTTTTGCATTGTCAAGTCTTCTCAATCACATCCCAATCAGTACGTATTTGTTGCATGCACAGCTGATTCAGCGGGAATCGACAGGAAAGGTTCCTTCATAAATTCATCTCATCAACAATATTTGCCGGTTTTGCAGTCATTTCTACCCATGCTGGTATAAAACCGCTTTTAACAGCGTTTCTTACAGATCTGACATTAGACCAGGCGGTACAGTAAAAAGGTACTTTTTCCCTGTTTATGATCTCTTTTGTAAGTCTGCTTGTCAGTGCAGAGGCAATCCCCTGTCGTCTGTATTCCGGCAAGACATCCACACCGATCTGCCACATATCGTCGCAATCGGCAGAACAGGCGGCAAGTCCCACCAGCGTACTTCCATCATATGCGCCGACGCCAAGTACATCCAGATTCTTCCGATCTTCGCAAAGCGCATTGCTCCATTCCGGTCGATACAAATCCGCAAAATCTTCCTGTGTCAATACTCGTGTCTCATAGGCGCAGGAAAGAGTCGGTATCCGGCTGATGTCCGGCAGATAGTATTCTGCCATGAAACATATTTTGTGCCCTTTTTCAGTTAAACGTTCATTCAGCCAATGCATGTTTGGTGTCTCAAAACAGTGGTAAAATTCGAATTTGTCTACATACGCAGATACCAGATCCATAGTCTCCGGTATGGAAGCCGCCATGATATTACTTCCATAGGAAACCAGATTGCAGGTAATAGGCTCTTTCAAATATTTGCGGGCCTTCTTTCCTAAATTTATGGGAACAACAACATTTTTGTCCGCCTTGAGATCTTCCACACGGCACCCCATATCTTCCGCAGACTGCCTCATGGCAATCTCCATCATTTCACGATTCGTCATATGCTTTTCTCCTTTATGAGTTTGTAATAGAAACTGCTGGGCATCAGAGAAGCTCATTCCCTGCAGTTATTTCTGTGGATCAATTTATGATTATTCCTGGCTCTTTTTCATCTCTGCCTCAAATGTGTTTTCCGTCGTATGCGCCCGCAGAATATGAAGCAGCACTCCCGCCGCCCGCTCCATTGCAGCCGGATCGATAGAGGAATAGTTCATGACATACGTATTTTCCTGCTTTATTGCCTCCGCCGCATCCGCGTAATAGCCGGAGAGCGGCTTTAATTTCACACCACGGGATTTCGCCTGCGTGACAATCGACTCTTCTTTCAAATCCGTGCGAAGATGCATCAGAAAATGAACGCCGGCTTCTTCTTCCTCGATGGTCACATAATCACCGAGCGGCTTCTTTTCAAGCGCCCGTAAAATCAGATCTCGTTTGTTCTGATAATAGTTCCGCAGCCGGTTGATATGTTTTTCGAAACTGCCGTTCTCAATAAACTCTGCCAGTGTGTACTGCTCAAAGTTGGAAACGGTGCAGGAATAAAACGACAGCTCGCGGTAAAATTTCTCTGCCAGTGTCTGCGGCAGCACCATATAGCTGATCCGTACCGTGGAGGCAAGTGTTTTCGTAAACGTATTCATATAGATGACCTTGTCCGATACATCGATGCTCTGCAGCGTTGGAAACGGCTTTCCGCCGAGACGCAGCTCACTGTCGTAATCGTCCTCAATGATATAGTGATGATCCGATTTTGCCGCCCAGCCGAGCAGTTCATAACGGCGGCTGACCGGCATGACTGTCCCGGTTGGAAAGTGATGGGACGGGGATGTATGAATAATATCAACCGATCTTTTTTCCAGCTCCTGCACCGAAACACCGTTCTGATCGAGCGGCACTGGCTCGTACCGTACCTTCATGCTCTCATAAATCCGCGCAATTTTGTGATACCCGGGATCCTCTACTCCATAAACAAGATCGTTTCCGAGAAGCTGAATCAGAAGGTTATGCAGATACTCCGTTCCTGCGCCGACAATAATCTGCTCCGGCAGCACCTGCATTCCACGAAACTCTCGCAGATATTTTGCAATCGCACTGCGCAGCTTTAAAATCCCGGCGCACGGGGAATTGATCATGAGCTGGATCCGGTTGTCATTCAGGACAGCACGCACCGTCCGCGTCCAGATTGTAAACGGAAAAATCTCGCTGTCCGTCTGGTTACTGGAAAAATCCGCAAAATAGGAAGTCTCCCCGTTTGCTACCTGCAGGATCTCTTTTGGCACCGCATCCCGCATGGAATCCTCAATTTCCAGATCAGCCGCATAGAATCCGCGCTTTGGCATGGAATACAGATAGCCTTCCGCAACAAGCTGCGCATAGGCATTCTCGACGGTAATGACGCTGATACCCAGATTTTTCGCGAACGTCCGTTTCGACGGCAGCTTCTCTCCAGGGCGGATATTTCCCAGCAATATGTCATTTTTGATACATTTATATAAATATTCATACAGAGAATCTGACCCTATATTGGAAAAATTATACGTCAGCATCCGACCGCTCTCCTCTCATCTGACCTTACTGAATATATTTGTTTTGGCAATTTTTTTATAGTCACTTTACCAGTATACTGTGAGGCAGAGCAAAAGTAAAGCCAAAACAGAAACTAAAATTTTTCAGACACGGAGGAACTTATTATGACAGCAGCAAATGAGAGATACAAACTGAACAAAGAACTGGCACAGATGTTAAAGGGTGGCGTGATCATGGACGTTACCACTCCGGAGCAGGCGCATATTGCCGAGGAAGCTGGTGCCTGTGCCGTTATGGCACTGGAGCGGATTCCTGCAGACATCCGTGCAGCCGGCGGCGTTTCCCGTATGAGTGATCCGAAGATGATCAGCGGCATTCAGGAAGCCGTTTCCATTCCGGTTATGGCAAAATGCCGCATCGGCCACTTTGTAGAGGCACAGGTTCTTGAAGCCATCGAAATCGACTACATCGACGAGAGTGAGGTTCTCTCCCCGGCGGATGATGTCTACCATATTAACAAACGAAATTTCAAAGTACCGTTTGTCTGCGGTGCAAAAGATCTCGGCGAGGCACTCCGCCGGATCAACGAGGGAGCGTCTATGATCCGTACCAAAGGTGAGCCGGGAACCGGCGATATCGTACAGGCGGTCCGCCATATGAGAAAAATGAACAGCGAAATTCAGAAACTGACCTCAATGCGTGAGGATGAGCTGTTTGAGGCAGCCAAGGTCCTGCAGGTTCCGTACGATCTTGTTCAGTATGTTCATGATAACGGCCGTCTCCCGGTTGTCAACTTTGCAGCCGGCGGTGTGGCAACTCCTGCCGATGCAGCGCTGATGATGCAGCTTGGAGCAGAGGGTGTTTTTGTTGGTTCCGGTATCTTCAAATCCGGCAACCCGGCAAAACGTGCGGCTTCCATCGTAAAAGCCGTTACCAACTACACCGATGCGAAACTGATCGCAGAACTCTCCGCTGATCTCGGCGAGGCTATGGTCGGCATCAACGAGCAGGAAATCGCCTTACTGATGGCAGAAAGAGGAAAATAATGAAAATTGGAGTGCTTGCACTGCAGGGTGCGTTTGCAGAACATGAAAAAGTATTAGAGCAGCTTGGCGCCGAATGCATCGAACTGCGTCAGGCCCGCGATCTTGCCGAGCCTTACGATGCACTTGTACTACCGGGCGGCGAGAGTACCGTTCAGGGAAAGCTTTTAAAAGAGCTTGGCATGTTCGATATCATGAAAAGCCAGATTGAAAACGGCATGCCGGTCCTCGCAACCTGCGCCGGTGCGATTCTTCTGGCCGAAACGATCGACGGACAGATCAAGGGACAGCCGGAACAGTATTTCGGCACGATTCCGATGTGCATCAGGCGGAATGCCTACGGCCGCCAGTTAGGCAGCTTCCACACAGAAGCACCGGTTGCGGGCATCGGAACAGTGCCGATGACGTTTATCCGTGCGCCGTATATTGCATCTGTGGGGAACGGCGTGGAAGTGCTCGCGGTTGTGGAAGAGCGGATTGTCGGTGTAAAATATAAAAACCAGATGGCCTTCTCCTTCCATCCAGAACTCGACCCGGATATGAGGATTCATAAGACATTTCTTTCGATGATCAGCAACGTATAAAGCAAAAGACTGTGCAAATCATAAATTCATTTGCACAGTCTTTTGCTCTGTTTTCGTACCGCAATGCAGCCTCACTGAATATCTTCCTTCTAACAACGTCAGGAGCTTTTGTATTATTCCGGGCAAAGTACAAATCGGCTTCGCCAGATATTTTCTTTTCCGTCAGCTTCCCATTGAATCAGAAACACAGTTTCCATTTTTCCTTGATGATCTCTATGAATGCATGGAATAATTTGAATCTTTTCCGGAGAAACACCATCTATTTTCAGAGTTCCCCTGTCACCGATTCGAATCCGGTCTTTTTCCCGACTTACGTTCTGCCGTGTGACAAGATTTTCCGTGAAGCCATTATCCAAAGGAGCGGTCTTCAGGCAATCTTTGATCTGAAGTTCACCGGTTTCCCTGCAAAAAACAGCAGTCCGTATCAGTTTTTTCCTGCTTTCTTTCTCATATGCCCCAGCAAAGGAAATCGAAATTTCTCCTGTCTCGGAGTAATTCACTGCATCGGCACGATATGTTTCCCCTTTGCACTGTTCCTTTCCATCCAAAATCGGAACGCTATGGCCACGTGAACTACAGCAGAGTACGGAATATCGTTCGGGGCCAAAATATGCTTTCGTGTATTCTCCGGCTCCAAGATCACTGATAATTTCTTCTTCCCCGATAAAATACAGAAAGCTGCCGACATCGTTATGATTGTGCGGCTCCCCGTTGTTTCCACCTTTGATTGCGAATGCGGTCTGATGCTTTCCAGTTGCAATTGCCCATTCGGCATCCGCCAGATAAGTAAACGTGCCGGAACATACCCGTTCCTCTGCAGCATTCTCGGAACCGTCCGACCTGCTTTTTAACACATTCAGATATTGCTTCGTCCAGATCCAGTCCCTATATGCGGCATTCCAGCGATAACACGGATCTTCCCCAAAATGCATTGCCCGTACCAGCGGCGGGATTTTAACATTTGGATCCAGCATTGCAAAATGGCAGGTAAGTCCCATCCGGTAACGGCTTTTGCTGTCTCCGTCAGAAAAGCTTAACGTATTTCCGCCCGGGAAATAGCATTTCTGCTGAAATTCCATGATTTTCCGCTGCTTTTTTCCATCCAGCAAGTCAGTTTTCCCGCCCGTTTTTTCTTTCAGAAGTTCCGCGAACATGGAAAAATAACTCATTCCATATTCCCAATAGCCAAGACCTTCCATGCAGGCGCCGTCCTCGCCGAAGCTCGCAAGAAAGCAGGAAAGATCCCGGGTCACGCGCGTCAAGATCTGTTCACAGTTTTGATTGATACTCTCGATGCTTTCCGCATTCGGAAAAAGAACAGGAAAAAGCTCAGATGCATAGCAGGCGGCTGCTCCTACGGATCCACAGCAAACAGCATTCCAGTTACTTTTACTCGTTTCCCACCAGAATGCACCGTTTTCCTGTATAAGAAACGGCTGCAACACTCTCCTGCTGCTTTCCTTCCAGATCCGACACAGTAACTCCGGCCGCAGATCGTTTCGAAGTAGAAACGCAATTTCCAGAAGTGACTGTGCAGTCTCGCACGCAAAAAGATCCAATGTAATCTTCCACTTTTCATCCTTTTTCCGGTTCACATGTGCCGGCAGCGCCCAGCAAGTTTCCGCACAAATCTGCTCCAGAACCCATTCCAGGCCGGAAAGATCCATAGAAATGTCCCTCTCTTTTGCAAACAATGCATTGAACGCAAAAGCAACGAGGTATTTCCGGCGTCCAAAGTAAGCTTCTTCATACCGCAGCCGGTTCCCCGTCTTTTCAAACAGAGAAAAAAGCTCCTCTGTCAAAACAGGGAAATCCAAAAGAGAAAGCGTTTCGGCTTCTCTTGAAAGCTCTGTTTCATATTAGAAAAGATACTGCTGCAATTCTTGTTCTGTTCTTCCGTTCATATATTTTTTCTCCGTAAACCTAGACAATCACTTCCATCATTTTTCCGGCTTCGTCAAACTCCAGCGGGGCCACGCAGGTTTCCCGGTGGAATCCCTTTCCCTCCGGATACTGCGCAAGCGGTGTGCCAAAACGATGGTAAGCAATCCAGTATGCATCTTTTCCAGGCACCTTACAGATGCTGTGATGACCCGTTCCAAGAACACCTTTTTGCACATCTTTCTGAAGAATCGTCTTTTCAAACCGAACCGGTCCGTACAGGGAATCGGACGTTCCATAGTTTACATGATAATTTTCACTTCCTGTATCATCACAGGACCAGGTAAAATGGTAAATTTCATCCCGCTTCAGAACCGTAACCGCCTCACGGAAATCGTACAGTCCTTCCAGATTTTTCATCGTCTCCGGAACAATATGCATCATATCCGGTGTCAGTTTTGCAATGGCCGCATAACCATTTCCAAACAGGAGATATGTTTCGCCGTTTTCCTGATAGATCGACGGATCAATCGTCTGACTCATCTGGATCTGATACGTTTCCATCATTTCCATGGTGATCATGGGTTCTGCTGCAGGCACAAACGTTCCCTCCGGATAATCAGATACTGCTGCTCCAATGCAGGATTTGCCATCAACACGCTTTCCACAGAAATAGTAGTAATACTTTCCATCTTTTTCTGCAATGCACGGCGCCCAGGCACTTCCTACCGCCCACGGAACATCTCCATCTGCCATGTCGAAAATATCAGCAGCCTTCTGAAATTTTCTCAGATCCTTCGATGCAAAAACAGAAAATTTCGTACCGGACCAGTCGGTAAAGCCATCCGTTGTCGGATACAGGTAATACGTTCCGTCAAAACAGGCAAGATCCGGATCTGCAAAGAGCCCTTCTACGACCGGCTTTTTGTGATCAAAAAATCGTTCCAGCAAGGCAAGCTCCTCGTCAGTAACTGCAAGAACGCCACCGTGGCGTTTTTTTGTTTTTCCAAGAGCATATTCCTTTTCCTTTAAAATACGGAATTTTCCCGAAGAAAGATCATCCGTTAAAAGAGGAAGATATCCTTTTCCCTCCGCAAACTGATCCGCAATCAGACACCATGTCTTCTGATCCGGTAGCAGATAACATTCCGGTCCTTCTACGCCAAACAGCGAAGAAAGTGTTTCTGATGGGATCTCCTGAAAATTGCCCGTCAGGGAGTCACAGGACTCCAACAGCAGACATTTATTCGTCTCATCCTTGGAAATCCGATAGTATACACCTTCTGATTCTACCATCGTTGTATCAATCACATGTTCTTTCCGCTCCATGTAAATAAATGGCTCGGAAAAACTTTGAAAATCAGATGTCCAGGATGCATAGATCCGCTGTTTGGCTTCCGTATCACCGGAAAGTTTTACCATAGATGCCCAGAAAACCAGAAACTGCTCTCTTTTTGAGTCATAGATTCCTTCCGGTGCCCAGACGCATCCGGCTCCCGGAACACCTATGGTACTGGCACGCTCCGCACTCCAGTGAACCAGATCCTTCGATTCCCAGACAATCAGATCACGGCTTCCGCGATATTGTGCCGTATCCCAGCCTTCTCCTGCTTCGATCCGTAAATCGGTTGCTATCAGATAAAATTTCTTCTGCTTTGGATCACGCAGCAGAAACGGATCGCGAACACCTTGCATTCCAAGATGAGAATATAAGACTGGCTGTCCGTCATTCAGATCCTCCCAGTGAAGTCCATCCATGCTGATGGAAAAATAAATCTGTTCTCCATCCTTTTGTTCTCCGGTAAAATGTACAAATAAATAGCCTGCCATATTTTGTTCTCCTTATCTGCTTTTCATATAGTTCATAGGTGTCATTCCAGTCATTTTTTTAAAGACTTTACTGAAATAACTTTCATCGGAAAATCCGACTTTTTCGCTGACCTGCGAAATTTTAAGCGAAGTTGTACCAAGAAGCTCCTTGGCATGGGAAATTCTGACTTCCGTCAGGTACTGAAAAATCGTTTTTCCTGTTGTCTGACGAAAAATCCGATTTAGATAATCAAAGTTTCCACCAAGCTGCTCTTCAATCAATACTCCGGAAATTGGCTCGCGATAGCAGTTATTCAGATAATCCAAAAGATCATATATTTTCCGGTAGCTTCCGACCACTCCGGTTTTTTCCTGGGCAAGCGATGTTACAAACTGTCTGGAAACCAAAATCATCATCTCCAAAATCTGACAGGCACACAAATTGTAATAACCTTCCATACGATTTTTCTGACAGGTAATTCCATCATTGATTTTCTGCAGAATTTCAGAATAAGAAGAAGTGTCGGAAAGATGCATATATTTGGGCAACGCAAGAAGCGAAAGACTGACGCGTTCCTGTCCGGAAAGGGTACAGGAATCACTTTGCATGGACTGCGTTCTCTTTCTTAAAATTATCTCAGTTGTCTGCTCATTTGTCATCTTGTTTTTTTTTATGGATTTCTGATGGAAATGAATATAATGGTATTCACAATGTGTTGCTCTTTCCCCCACATGTATTTTATCCGGATCCAGAATTAAAAAATCCCCCGGTGTTAAATGATACCGTACACCATCCTCCAAAAGAAACATCTCACCCTGACGCACCAGATAAATAATGTATTCCAACGGCATTCTTCTTTTATGAATATACGGCGGTTCAATCACCGCCGTATCTGCCAGGCTAATTTCCGGTAGTTGACTGCTGTCATACTGATAATAAATGTTTTCCTTCATTCTTTTAGCCAAGATCCGGTTCATCGCAGAGTGTAATGATTCCCGGCACTTTTCCTTCTGTTTCAAAAATCAGAATCGTATTCGTTCCTTTTTTTAAAAGCGGACCCGGAATATATAATCGTTTCTGTGGCCCAATTTCCCAGAATCTTCCAATATTAAATCCATTTACAAGAATGCAACCTTTTCCCCATCCGGTAAAATCAAGGAAGGTATCTCCCGTCTCATCTGCTTCGAAGCTAAATTCATAAAATCCCGGTGTACCAGGAACGGATGGAATTGTAAAATCAAGATGTTCCAGATGTTCCATCGGAAGCGTATATTCTTTCCAATAATAGTGATTATGACCATTAACCTGTACGCTTCCATCAATCCCTTTTCTCTGTCTTTCGAGATTCGGACCGAAATTTACTCTTCCCATATTTTCCATCAAAATAGAAAGTTTCTGTCCTTCCGGTTTATTCTCCTCCCATTTTATTTCATCAAGAAGTTCTCTGTCATACAGTGTAACAGTTGGGATTTCATCCACAAAAATGTTAGCTCTGTCGTTAGCTCCCCACAGCCGCAGTGTTTCCAATGGCCCTTCATCTTTCAACTGGCTTTCGTATAAAATATATCCGTATCCCTGATCCAGTTTTTCCATTGACACCGGGTATACACTCTCCATCGCTTTACTAATCCGGTCTTTGTTTCCGAATAAAGATGTGCTTCTTTTGACACGAAGTTTTCCATATGATTTTCTGCGAATTTCTGTACTAAGTTTTACTTCCGGAATTTCGGTATATTTCCGGATTACATTCTGGAATGCCGTATACTTCGCCGTAATCTGACCGTCTTCCGTCAGCAGTGCATCATAATCATAAGAAGTAACATCCGGTGTCAGCTCATCATAGTAATTGGATCCATTCGTAAAACCAAAATTGGTTCCACCTTCAAACATGTAGATATTCACATGGCCCTCGGAAAGAATTTCGTCCAGATCTTTTGCATGTTCTTCTAAATCACCGGTCTGATGCGTTTCTACACCCCAGTTATCAAACCATCCAACCCAGAATTCCATACACATCAGCGGTTTATCGCCGATTTTCTTTTTCATGACGGCAAACTGCTCTTTTCCTTTGGAACCAAAATTTCCGGTCTGTAAAACACCTTCCACTTTTCCGCAGTCAAAAGCATCTCCCCAAGGACCATCCGATGTAACCATCGGCACTTCACAGCCGCAGTCAATCATCAGCTGTTTCATGTAATCCAGATACGATTTGTCATCTCCGAAATATCCATATTCATTTTCCACCTGCATCAGAATAACAGAACCGCCCCGTGTAATCTGAAGCGGTGCGATCACTTCAAATAATTTTTCATAATATTCTTTCACATGTTGTAGAAATGGCGGATAGAAACAGCGAAGGCGCATGCCGTCTTCCTTCAGCAGCCAGTATGGCAATCCGCCAAACTCCCATTCTGCACAAATATAGGGAGATGGCCGGAGAATCACCATCAAACCAAGCTCCTGGGCCAGTTTTACAAATCTGGTAATATCCAGAATTCCGGAAAAATCAAACTTTCCTTTCTCTTTTTCGTGAAGATTCCATGGAATATACGTTTCCACCGTATTGCAGCCCAGAGCTTTTAATTTTTCCAGTCGGTCGCGCCAGTATTCCGGCACAGTACGAAAATAATGCATACCTCCGGAAATGATTTTTACTTTCTTTCCGTCCAGATAAAAATCTTCTTTTACTTCAAACGTCTTCATAGTTCCTCCTGTTTCTGAAATTTCCATCTTTTTTATGTTAAAAATAATATGTCTGCCAAATTTCCCGTGACCGGAACGGAAACATTTGACTCGCAAAAGGGAGACACCAGAGGCATCATGTCTTTTCCGGTATCTCCCTTATCTTGCTTATCATGAAATCACAGAATTATCTGCCAGGTTTTGTCGCTAACCTTTCTTGTTCTACGGTCAAGTGAACACCTTTTTTATTCACCTCTTGTGAAATCCGGTGTTCCATTTTCCTCTACAAAAGCATCTAAATCTTTCTGAATTGCTGCCTTTACATCGTCATAACCGGCCGCTTTCAGTTCTTCTCTCATCTGATCGACAGTTGCCTTCGGATCATCTACCTGACCATATGCCAGCTGCGGGATATATTTTGCGAGAACATTAGCCAGTGCTGCCTGCTTTGCCTCAATTGCAGTTGTATCAACAATCAGGTTTTCAAATGGATAATCATAACCGATTTTATCCAGCGAACTGATCAGATCATCGGTTCCATCCCACCAGCTTTCATCCTGCAGTTCCAGATCATCATTACGTCCCATCCAGAAATTGGAATCCAGGGCATCTGTACTGGAATCAAATCCATCTGGTCTGCCCAGCTTGCCATCTTCTGTTACAATATAATCCTCACCTTCAATACCATAGTTTAACAGACGATAGCACTCTTCATCATTTCTTAACAGATCATATACCATCAGGGCGCGTTCCGGATGTGTGGAGTTTGCACTGATAGCACATGCACCATGCTCTTTCAGCGGATGCTGTACGTTCTGATTTTCTTCGCCCCAGTAATAGAACTGCGGATCGGAACCCGGCTGTTTCTTCTCCATATTCGGAACAATCGTAGAATAATAGGTCTGGGCATGATGCTGATCCGCACCGGTTGTTCCGGCATAAAACTCTTCTCTGGTGTCTCCGTCAAAGTTCAGGACATCTTTTCTCCATACACCCATGTCATTCCATTCTTTCATCAGCTCTGCCGCATCATAAAGGCTGTCATCCTCTACATACGGAGACATAACGGTTGTCGGATCGTCCTGCATAACACCCCAGAAGTCTGTGTAAATACCAACACTGGCGCAATTGAATGCCGTATATTCCTTTTTCGAAGTAATATAGCCGCCAAGAATACCTCCCGTCTGGTTTTTGCCAGCGATATCCCACGGAATAACATCTTCCTTATTATCTTTAATATACTGGAAATACGTCGTCAGATCTTCAAATTTTGTAATTTTTCCATTTTCCAGACCTGCTTCTTTTGCCCAGTCTCCACGATAGAACATACCATGGTTCGTATACTGTGTATAGTGATCTTCCGGTATGAAATAAATTTCATCGTTATATTTGCAGATATCCCAGTCTCCGTCTGCGGATACCTGTTCCCAGGTCTTTGGCGCATATGTTTTCAGCATATCCTCGGAAAGTGGAAGAAATGCGCCCTTCTTTGTATTTTCCCATCCGTACAGCCAGTCCGTTGCCGTACAAATCAAATCCAGACTGCTGTCTCCACTCAACAGCTTCAGATTATACTGTGTCTGCCAGTCTGTCCATTCTATGTACGTAAACTCGAGTTCTGCATTTACTTTTTCCGTCAAAATCGGATTCAGTTTGTCCAGCATGGCTTCCAGTCTGCCATTGGTCGGTTTGTTTCCCAGCACCAGCATGTTAATTACTTCATGCTTGGAAGTATCAATACTTCCATCTTCCTTTACGCTTGTGTTGCCGGATCCGCTGCTTTCGGACCCACTGCTTCCGCATCCTGCCATACTTGCAATCATCAGGGAAGCCATTACCAGTGCTACTGCCTTTTTACCTGTTACGCGTTTTCTCATAGCGTCCTCCTTCTTTTCCTGCTTTTTCGGAATTTTATGTGAATCCCCATCAAAACACAGGGGAATCTCACATCATACTTTTTCCATGGTCAGCCTTTGACCGCGCCTACTGTAATACCAGAGATAAAGTATTTCTGTACAAACGGATACAGAAAGATGATCGGTCCGGTTGCAACAACTGCTGTTGCCATTTTCAATGTGTTAGATGGAAGGTCTGCCACACTGACATTTGCACCTGCTACAGAGTTTTTCAGTGCATTTGCTGTATTGATGATCTGATATAAGTAGTACTGTAATGGTTTATAGGTTACAGAACTGTTCAGATACAGAGAAGAAAGATACCATTCATTCCAGTATCCCAGTGCCAGAAAAAGTCCTACCGTTGCAAGTGCCGGCTTTAACATCGGGAAAATCAGTGATACGAAAATTTTAAAGTCTCCCGCTCCGTCAATTTTTCCGGATTCTGTAATTTCATATGGTACCGATTTTGCAAAATTCTTCATCAGAATGATCAGCCACGGAGACATTAACAGCTGTAAAAATACTGCCATATAACTTCCGTTTAATTTCAGGTACCTGGAAACCCAGATATAGGTTGGTGCCATACCGGCGGAAAACAGTGTTGTAAAGTAAATAAAAAATGACAATGCATTTCGAAACGGAAAGTCCTTTCTTTGTAATGCATAACCGGTCATCGCAATGATAAACAGACCAACAACTGTTCCGCATACCGTCAGTGCAATGGTAACTCCGTATGAGCCAAGAATCATTTTAGGTGAACGAAATACCAGTTCATATGCACTCAGAGTAAACCCTTTGGGTAAAAGCCCAAATCCCTCTTTCGCTACAATACTCTCGGTACTGAAAGATGCAGAAATAACCAGGATAAATGGAAGTAAGCAGATGAGCGCCCAAATACTCACAAATACGTAGGAGATAATTCGTAAAGCTCGCGTCCCTGGATCCAGTTTGATTTTATTACGATTTTTCATTTTCTTCTCCTCCTAAAACAGTGCATAGTCCGGATCAAGTCGTTTTACCACCCAGTTGCTGAACATAACCAGAACAAATCCAAAAATAGACTGATACAAACCTACGGCAGAAGATGTTGCAAAGTTATTCTGTGTCGTCATTGTACGGTATACAAAGGTTTCAATGATATCAGTTGTCGGGAACAACTGTGAATTCGCACCACCTGTCAGGTTCCAGAACAAACCAAAGTTTCCTTTCATGATTCCGCCAAGCGCAAACAGAAGCAGAATGATAAAGGTTCCTTTCAGGGAAGGAAGAATGATGTAACGAATTCTCTGCCAGCTGGTAGCGCCATCTACCTCTGCTGCTTCTACCATACTGGAATCAATACCGCAGATTGCCGCGAAATAAACAACAGAACCATAACCTGTTTGCTGCCACATGTTACAGAAAATAATGATGAAGGGCCATAAACCAGCTTTGCTGTAAATCTGTATTGGGTCAGCACCCGTTTCACGAAGAAGTGCATTTAATGCACCCGTGTCATAATTCAGAATATTAAATGCGATCGCCCCAATCAGTACAGCAGAAATAAAATACGGAAGGAACATGATTGTCTGTGATACCTTTTTAAAAAATTTACTTCTGATTTCATTCAGCATAAGAGCAATTACGATCTGAAAAACATTTCCAAGAAGAATAAAAACCAGATTGTATAAAATTGTATTTTTCGTTAAAGTCCACAATTCACCGGAAGAAATCAAAAATTCAAAGTTTGATAATCCTACAAAAGGGCTTCCAAAAATACCATCCCGAAAATTGTAACTCGTGAATGCAATCCATACGCCCGGCAATGGGCAATAGTTAAACACGATAAAAAAGATGACTGCTGGCAAACACATCAGAAGAAGTGTTTTGTTGTTGCGAAAAGTCTTCCATGCTCGATTCTTTTTACTGGGGACAGCCGGAAGAGCTGCTGTCGTTTGGTTCCTTTTTCCTTTCACGTTGCGTTCCTCCTATTTTGCAGTTTGTGAAAATTTGTCTGCACATAATTTGCAGCCTTTATATGAAACCGTTTTCACGTTTTTCCAAAAATAAAAGTGATCATGATGAATGTATCTTTGTTTTTACTGCTTTTCCTGTATATTATAACGATAATTCCATCTAAAAAGCACTTAACTTATACATCTTTCCAAATCACATATCTTTTTAATTGGCACTTTCGTGAAACCCTTTTCATATTTCGTACTATACTCCTTCCGCTTTGATTTGTCAACTTGTTTTTTGTATAATTTGCTTTCTTTTTTTTAAAGCCATCTGAATTAGTTGACAATTTGACAAATCACCCCTTTATTCCTCTATGTATATCCACTTTTTTTCTTTCTGAAAACGCGCTATTTACCGCCATTTTGATCTGTCGGTATCTCTCTTACAAAAGCCAAAATCTGTTCCAGGATCAATATCACCATGTCTGCAAACATTCCAAAATTAGTGCAAAAAAATTCTTCTCTCTGATGGTCTTTTAAAATCAAAGAGAAGAATTATCTGGCTATATGAAATTACATGCTTCTGAATCGATAATGTGATATTATTGCAATATCGTGGATTCGCGTACGATTAAACGCGACACACATTGCTGAATTTTCGGAATCTCTTCTCCTGAAAGAAGTTTTACCGCAGACGCAGCCAGCATTTTTCCAAAAGAAGCATAATCATAGCAAACGCTGGTAAGCTTCGGGTTAACAATATCTGACAGAAAGGTTCCGTCAAAGCTGACAAGCGATATATCCTGCGGAACAGACAAATGATGTTCCTCAATACACCGAAGAATTCCGATTGCGCTGAAATCATTGATTGCAATTACGGCAGTCGGCATCGTACGATTTTCCTGAAAGAGCTTTTCCATACACTGGTACCCCCCTTCGATGTTGTAATCCGAATCCGTTACATAGCGTTCTCTGTATGTGATTCCATTTTTACGAAGCAGCATACGATACCGCATTCGTTTATCATATGTTGACCGGATGTGATTTTTCCCGCCGATCAGTGCAATATGCCGATGGCCAAGCGAAAAAAGATGCTCCATGGCAAGGTCTACACTCGCCATTTCATCAATGCATACCTGATAACAAAGAGATCCTTCTATTTTTCCAGTTGTAATAATCGGTGTAGTGTCTGTGATTCGATCAAGCAAATCCACATATTCCAAATCTGTAACGAGCTGGTCTGATTTTCCTCCCATTAAAATAATTGCATCCACACGCAGGTCAAACATCTTCTGCAAATACTGTTCTTCCATTTCATAACTGCTCTGAGATGAAAATATCATGGGAACATATCCACTTGCACCAATTTCCTTTACGCATTCGTCCACAAGCTGTGCATAAAAGGGATTCATCATATCCGCTGCAAGAATGCCAATGATTTTTGTTCTTGCATTTGTCAGCCCCTGTGCTAGCGCATTGGGGCGATAATCATATTTTTGTATGATTTCCTCCACTTTTTTTCTTTTTTCCTCGCTTACCCGGGCATTTTTCGTCATGACCCGAGACACCGTCGCCGGCGAAACGCCTGCTTCTTTTGCAATAGTATAAATGTTTTTTTCTTTTTTCATAAATCGCCCTCTTGAAACTCTTACTCTATTCCAATTTTTTGAAACCCTTTTCATTTCAAATTCAAGGATAGACTTTTTGCACGTAAAAGTCAATCCTAAAGTCGCTATTTTACAAAAAATCCCTCTCTTTTCCATGGATTTTTCAGATGAACTCTTTATAATAAAAACCATAGGAACGTATAAAAATTGAAATATCATGATAAAAACAGGAGGTTATAAATCTATGAATACCCAAACAATTTATCTCCATCATTCCTGGAAATTTCACTATGGCGAAGAGCCGGATGCCTGGAAAAAAGACTATGATGATACTGGCTGGACAGCTGTCGAGCTTCCACATGACTGGTCTGTTGCAATGCCATTTTCCAGATCCTATTCCAGCGGCACCGGATATGCAGCCGGCGGCATCGGATGGTATCGTGGAACCTTTTCCCTGCCTGAGAAGTATCGTGGAAAACGCATCGTGCTGCTGTTTGACGGTGTCTACAAAGAAAGCCAGGTCTGGTTCAACAGTTATTATCACGGCTTTCATCCCAATGGATACACACCTTTTTTCTATGACATAACATCCCAGGCTGTTTTTGGTACAGATGGTATCAATGAAATCAGCGTCCGTGTAGACCGGACAGAGATTTCAGATTCCCGATGGTTTACCGGTTCCGGAATCACAAGAAAGGTAACGCTCCTTGTTACAGATCTTCTTCACGTTACACCATATGGCACCTGCTTTTCCATAAACAGGGCAGATAAAATCTCAGCGGATCTTTCTATCACAACAGAGATCTGTAATATGGAAGATCAGGAAACCTCTTTTTCACTGGTCCAGTATCTGCGTGATCAAAATGGAAACACGGTGTTTTTCGCCGAGCAGAGAGCCACTCTTCTTCCTGGAGAAACCGCAAAACTAAAGACTGAAGGAACGGTAGCACAGCCAACACTGTGGTCTCCGAAACATCCATCTTTATATACACTCGAAACATGGCTCCACAAAGCCAAGGATGACTCCGCCTTTCTTGCAGACAAGTTCCGTGTAGGTATCCGCACCTTCCGTTTTGATGCCGATTATGGATTCTTTCTGAATGAAATCCCCATGAAAATTAAGGGGGTCTGCGTTCACCACGATGCCGGTGCACTCGGTGCCGCCGTTACAAAAGAAATCTGGATACGCCGCCTTGAAAAGCTCAAAGAAATGGGCTGCAATGCCATCCGTATGAGCCATAATCCGCATATGCCGGAACTGTACGATCTATGTGATGAAATGGGCTTTCTTGTTATGGATGAAGCATTTGATGAGTGGGAAGGGCCAAAAAACAAATGGTCTACCGGTCATAATGTTTATCCTCCAAAGCATCAGGGATATTACAAGTACTTTCCTCAGTACCAGAAAGAAGATCTGTCTGCTATGGTATTGCGCGACCGAAATCATCCAAGTGTAATTCTCTGGAGCATTGGAAATGAAATTGATTATCCAAATGATCCTTACTGCCATCCTCTGTTTCAGACCATGACCGGAAACAATGATGCAAACAAGCCTGCCGCAGAGCGCGTATACAATCCGGATCGGCCGAATGCAGAGCGATTAAAAGCACTGGCTTCCATGCTTGCTTACGAAGTACGCGCAGTGGATCCTACGCGCCCGGTTACACTGGCTGCCGCTTTTCCGGAGCTCTCTGCAAAGATCGGTTTTCTGGATGCCCTCGATGTTGCCGGATACAATTATAAAGAACATTTATACGAGGAAAGCCACTGTGATTTTCCTTCGCTCCCATTTTTAGGCAGCGAAAACGGACATGATCTTGCTGCCTGGCATGCGGTAACCGAAAACGAATATATCAGCGGACAGTTTCTCTGGACAGGCATTGATTATATGGGAGAGGCACACGGATGGCCGCTTCGAGCTTCTGAAGCCGGGCTTCTTACGATGGCTGGCTTTGAAAAATCCGGGTTTTACCGGCGGATGAGCTTCTGGTCATCCAAACCGATGTGCCATCTTTCCACACAGCGGGCAGACTCCATGAGAGAAAGCTGGCAGCCATTATTCGAAAGCTGGAATTACTGTGATGGAGAAGATATCGAAGTCCGCTGCTACACAAACCTTTCCGAAGCGGAATTATTCTTAAACGGAATCAGTCTCGGCAAAAAGGAGGCTTCCTATACTGAAGATTCGATTCGCTGGATCGTTCCCTTTCAGCCGGGCACGCTGATGGTTCTTGCTTCTGGAAAGCTTGCGGCACAAAAGGGCGGGGCTTCCTGTACTTTTGAAGCAAAGGATGAGCTGAAAACGACTTCTATGCCTTGTGCCCTGCAGATCCGACCCTGGAAGCCGTCCAAAGAAAATTCCGCTGTTTTACCGGAAAATCCGCTTCTGCAGTTCGAAGTTTATGCCGCCGACAGAGATGGTGCTTTCTGCTTCGGAGATTCCTCCATGGTTCAGGTAACGACAGACGGAGGCGTCCTTCTTGGAATTGAAAACGGAAATGCTGCAGACTGCACCGAGTATGCTTCTTCCTGCCGCCGGTTGTACCATGGACGACTGATTTTCTATGTCCGCCGCTCTTTTGCAGATCACCCGGTTACCGTGCAGGTTTCTTCAGAACTGCTAAAATCCAATTCTGTTACTATTTTCTGAAAGGAGTAACGACAGACTTTATGTGGAAATCCTTTTACAATCCAGATCTGGGCAAAGTAGAAACGCCACAGGGAACGATGACTCTCCCAAAGATTTTTCTTCCCCTGTTTCTGGAAATGTTTTTGATGAATCTGATGAGCACCGTCAATACTTTTACTTTGTCCTTTTATTCCGATGAAGCAGTTGCTGCCGTTGGTTCCGCCGGACAGTTTATGGGCATGATTCTGAATTTCTATTCCGTAATCAGTACCGGTGCGTCCATCGTAATCAGCCAGAATCTTGGTGCCAAAAAGGAAAAAAATGCATCCGATGCTGCTTTCTGTGCGCTGTTTGCAGGTGCCGGGTTAAGCGTTCTCCTTGGTGCTACACTTTCGTTCTTTTCCATGCCCCTGATGCGGCAGATGAATTTATCCGGCCAGGTATTAACATATGCCTCTTCTTACCTGAGAATCTGCATTCGTGTTTCCTTTTTTGCCGCGTTCGTGTCCATCTGCAGTGCCATATTTAAAAGCTATGGAAAGCCCAAAATATCGGTATTTGTTACCCTTGGAATGAATGCGCTGAATGCCCTTTTAAATTATCTGATCGTCTTTCAGCCGGTCGAACTGCCGCTTCACGGCGTAGAAGGGATTGCCTGTGCCTATGCCTTCAGTGAGGGCTGTGCCGCTTTTACCATGCTTCTGCTGCTCCTGGTTCTTCCGCTTGGCCTTGACTTCCGTCATAAGTCCATACGCAGCAGTTTCCGGATTTTACCAAAAGTGCTTCAAATCGGAATTCCAGGCGGTATCAGTACGCTTTCCTATTCTGTATCCCAGGTAGTGACAACCTCCATTATTGCACTTGTCGGTGTGCAGGCTGTTTCCGCCAAAATTTATGTTTCCACACTTGTTTTTTACGTGTATGTCCTAGGCCTCTCCCTTGGTCTTTCGACCTCGTTGCTGATCAGCTGGCTTACCGGCGCCGGAAAATACGAACAGGCTTATCAGCTGAATTTGCAGAATTTAAAAATCACAATTTTGCTGAATGCCTGCCTATCCACGCTCCTTGCCTGCTTTGGTTCCGTGCTGCTGCGGATCTTTACAGACGATCCTGCGATCCTTTCGATCGGACATACCATTTTGTTTTTTGATATTTTCGTGGAAATTTTTCGAGGCTTTAATCACATTGAGGAAAATTCCTTGCGCGGAGCAGGCGATGTGGTTTTCCCTATGGGTGTTTCCATTCTCTCCTGCTGGCTGATGAGTGTATTCTTCTCCTATCTGCTTGGTGTAAAAATGGGATTCGGATTATTCGGATGCTGGATCGCTTTTGGCATGGATGAGGCGTTCCGTGGTGTAAATTATCTGATCCGGTGGCGATCACGCAAATGGATGAAAAAAACCGTTGTTATTTCTGAAGAAAATACAATCTGGCCTTAAAAGGCTCCAGCTTCTCGTTGATTTTTCATTCGAGAAGCTGGAGCTTTCCGCTGTTGTTCATCTGCCCTAAAGCATTTTTTTGTATTATTATTTGATACGTTTCAGTTCATACTGTCTCGTACCAAGACCAATTTTCTCTGCCTGGTCAAGGGTTGCCTGCCATTCAATATTCGGATTGGAATCCTTGAAATGATCGTGGTGGCAATGCCATCCCGGCTCTGCAAGATGCTCGCCAAGCTGACTGTTTTCGATCGGAGTTGCCTTCAGGCAGGCATCGGCACACGCCTGGTCAATGGCAACCGGGTCGAAGCTTGCAAACATTCCGATATCCGGCAGGATCGGAGCATCGTTCTCCCCATGGCAGTCACAGTTCGGGCTGATATCCTGTACCAGAGAGATATGGAAACACGGACGTCCATGACAGACAGCCTGTGCATACTCAGCCATTTTCCGGTCGAGAAGCTCGTTTGCACTGCTGTTTGGATTATAAACCGCATCAAAACTGCAGGCACCGATGCAGCGGCCGCATCCTTTGCATTTGTCATAGTCAATGACTGCTTTTTTATCCACATAGGAAATTGCATCGCTTCCGCATTCTTTTGCACAGCGGTGGCAGCCACGACAGACATCCGTATTGATCGCCGGTTTTCCACTGGCATGCTGCTGCATCTTTCCGGCGCGGCTTCCGCATCCCATACCGATATTTTTCAGTGCACCGCCAAAGCCCGTTGCTTCATGGCCTTTGAAATGGCTCAGACTGATAAAAATATCTGCGTCCATGATCGCATGGCCAATCAATGCTGTTTTGCAGTATTCTCCGTTGACAACCGGAACCTCAATTTCATCGGTTCCTCGCAGTCCATCTCCGATGATAATCTGGCATCCTGTGGTAATGGTATTGAATCCGTTCAGATTTGCGCAGTCAAGGTGCTCCAGGGCATTTTTTCTGCTGCCCGGATATAACGTATTGCAGTCTGTCAGGAACGGAAGACCTCCCTGCTCTTTACAGAGATCTGCAACCACTTTCGCATAATTCGGACGAAGAAACGCCATGTTTCCCAGTTCGCCAAAATGCATTTTGATTGCAACAAATTTACCTTCCATATCAATGTCTTTGACGCCAGCAGCGATACAGAGTTTTTTCAGCTTGTCAAGCTGACTCGTTCCCACAGGACATCGAAAGTCGGTAAAATAAACCGTTGACTTTTCCATTCTGTTATTCCTCCTAATTTGTCCTTTTTTATCAGAATAGCACTTTAAGCTTACTTGAAGTCAAGTGTGATTGTAATATGCATGGATCCAGTCATGCCCGAATGTTACAGTTTACTGCTACCCAGCAATCTGTAATATTTGCAGTCCTCATAGAAAGTTTTGCTTCGTAAAAGGAAGATTTGTAGTATTCTGTAAAGTTCATGCACTTGTCTTTTTTCAGGATTTTTCGTATACTGAAGGTAGTTTTAAAAAAATCAGAGTACAGAGTAAACGAAAACCGTCTGTTTTCTTTTACTCCCTGGGAGGTCGCATTTATGATAAAGGCAGTATTATTCGATATGGATGGTATCCTGTTTGACACCGAGATTGTAATGAAAGAGGGCTGGCAAAAAGCTGCCCGGGAGCTGAATTTTACGCTCACGGAGGAACATCTCTCACAGATGCGCGGCAGCGCGCTTCCACGGAGCAGAAAGCTGTTTGAGGAGTGGTTTCACGGAAAGGTGACATACGATGAGGGACGCGCGATCCGCTCGGCGTATCTGAATGATTATATTCAGCGAAATGGTGTACCGGAAAAGCCGGGACTTCACGAGTTTCTTTCCTGGCTGAAGGAACATTCGATTAAAGTTGCGGTTGCCACTTCCACAACACGGCGCGTTGCGGAAGGATACTGGAAACAGTCTGGCATTGACCAGTATATCGATGCTTCAGTCTGCGGGGATGAGGTAATCAACAGCAAGCCGGATCCGGAAATTTTCTTAAAAGCAGCGTCTCTTCTGAAAGTTCCGATTGCTGCATGCATGGTAGCCGAAGACAGCATCAATGGTCTGAAGGCCGCGCGTGCAGCTGGCGCCATCTCCTGCATGATCCCGGATCTGACACCGTATACAAAAGAGCTTTTTCCATTTTGTGATTATGTGAGTCCTTCTCTTTTGACCTGTAAAGAAATTCTGCTGCAGACTCCGGAAGCGGACAAACTGAAAAGCTGGAAGTAAAAAATCATACATAAATTCAATTATTTTACTGTAAGAAAGTCCTCCACACAGAATCTTTCTGCTGCGGAGGACTTTCTTTAACACGTTTTCATCATCTGTTCGTTTATTCTACATCTACCGGCGAATCATACGATTCCATAACATTGTAGATCTGTTCTGCTGCTGTTGTACGCAGTTTCTGCTGTGTGCTCTGGTTTGCGCATTTTTCGTATTCACGCATGAAGGCAGTTGCTGCGGTGTCAACATCTTCGGCATTTTTCAGTCTGTCCAGCAGATTCGGATTGTAGTCGGAAAGGTAGGCCATCAGACTGTCGAGCTGGCCGGACAGGCTTCCAAGGCTCTTTCCAAGATCAATGGTATATCGGCACAGATACTCTTTGATCGTTGGATCTGTAAAACCACAGAGACCATATCCATATCTTCCGCCACTGTAAAGGCCAAAACGGGAACTTCGGATCACTTCGTCACGGGAAATGATTCCGGCGTCAACAAGGTTCGTGTACTGCTCTCCGCTCAGGCTTGTGCGGCTGGTAGAGCCATACTCAAGCAGTGTCGGATTGAGGTCTGTGGATGCCTCGTTTGCAATATTTCCCATAATACCGGCGGCTCCTTCTTTTGTAAATCCGTGCATCAGGAAGTAATTCCAGATCTTTTCTGCGTTCGTTCCGCCGATTTCATCGTCGGCTGCAAAACGACGGATCGTCAGAATCGTGTCACAGTCCACCGGGCGGTCGCAGGTGATACCGGCGTTTTCATTCAGCGCTTCTACGATTTTTCCTTCTCCGTCATACAGCGCCACATGGCCATTATAGCAAATAACATCGCCTGCGCGTGCCTCATCCAGGCTTGCAACCTCCGTTCCAAGGCTGCGCCATCCGCCGGAGGTCGTATATTCACCGTCGTACGCACCGCAACGGGTCAGAATCTGCCATACAAAATGAGAGCAGTCAATACCGTCCGTCAGGGAGTTTCCACCCCAGACGTATGGTCTGCCAACGAACTGTTTTGCAAATGTGATAATACCGTTTCCGGTTGAGGTTTTTACTTCATAAACCGTTTCTTTTTTATAGGGAAAGGCTTCATTTTCAGACGGATCGATCACCTGATCCGCCAGTTTCATCTGATCCTCTCCGGTGCCGGTTACATATTCCAGCGCCTCTTTTCCCTGCTGCAGATAATCCGTACGGACAAAACCGCGGACGTCGCCCGATTCAATATAAACCCACTCCTGATCCGCATCGGCGATCACAAAGCAGAGTGCCTTTGCCGGAAGTGTTCCCACGATCCGTGCGCTGGTGGAACCGCTTTCGCGGACGTTTAATCTGGTATCGACCTTTGCGTAGGCGTACGCTTTGTCGACCTGTGCGAAACCTGCGCGGAGATCTTTTTTCATGGAGCTGATATATTTTCCGTAATCAATCGTCTGAATCCAGTCATCCGCCTGTGTCTCATCATTTTTCGGTGTTTCTGTCGGTGCTGGTGCAGGCGTCTCGGTTGGCACCGGTGTTTCTGTTGGTTCCGGGGTTTCGGACGGGGCTGGAGTCGGCGTTTCACTTGGGGATGGCGTTACCGACGGTTCTGGAGTTTCGCCTGGAGTTGGTTCCGGGGTTTCACTTGGAGATGGCTCCGGCATCTCGCCTGGATTCGGGTCTTCCGGTGTCTCCGTTGGAGTCGGATCCTCTGTCGGTTCTGGCGTTTCCGGTACTTTTGGCTCCTCTGTGGAAGCGGCATTTTCATCCTGAGATGGTACGGACGGTTCTTCTGCTGGTGTCTCGGTTTCCTGTGTTTCTACAGCCGGAACAACGGCTTCTTCTGTGTTTCCGTTTTCCGTTTCACTTTGCGTGGCCGGTGCATCCGCCTGATCTTTCTGCGTTTCCTGCACCGTTTTCGCTGTCTCCTCTGCATGCGCCGGTGCAGCCGAACCGAGAAGCATTCCGGCTGCCACGCCGAACGCTGTTACCGTTGTGCCAAATTTTTTCTTTGAAATCATATATGTTTTGCTCTCCTCTCTGCTGTTTGTCGATTTCTGCCTGCCATTTTCTGCTTTTGAGGCCGTTCGAATGAAATCACGAAAATGTATCGTTCCTGTAAAGTCTGGCCTCTTTTTTTGAAGATAAACCAAAAATGATATCATTCATTTTCATTGTGCAAAAATTTCACGTATTTTCTATATTGTATCACAGACAACAGCAGATGCAAAGAAACAAATCACATATTGAGGAATTTTTCTGTTTAACGCGTGAAATTGAGAGAGATTCTCTGTAAATTCTCAGGAACCGGACGGAATGCGGATCAGAAGCCGTTTTCCATTCTGCTCTGATACCGTCAGAACCGGAATATGTTTCTTGCGGAGCTGGTGCATGACCGGATAGGCCGCAAAGAGATCACCGCTGACACAGACAGCCTCCGGCTTTTCTTTTAACAAGTCCGACAGGTATTCCCGCAGGCGTATCTTCCATTCTGCTTTTTCAAGTGATGACACGGCATAACTGCCACAGATGTTCAGTTCCGGGGCCTCCGGCAGCGGTTTATGAAGAATAACTGCATGCTCCATGCCCGGCATCTGCCGCAAAAGCGCGTCATCCGCATCAATCGCATCGGTACCGATGTGGATCAGAACCGGTGCTTTTGGCATTCCCGCAAGGCTGATGCGACAGGCAGCGACGGCATCGTCAAGCGTTTCTGCGGTGAGAAGAAATCCTCCTTTGTGGCAGAAAGACACATCGGAAAGCCCCGTCGCTTCCTGCAGTGCTTCTTTTTCCAGGCCAAGCCATGTTTCCGGAAAATCATACTTGTAATTGAATGAATTTTCTTTTCGAACCGGCTGCACGCAGTAACCGCCGCGATTCGATGGGAATATCAGAAATGCAATTTCAGTCGCGGAAAGCTGTTTCTGACATGGAAAAAATTCCGACAGAATCAGAATCTTTTCATCCATTGTTCCTGCCTTTTTCTCCGCTGCGATCCGCTTCCTGTGTTCGGCAAGAAGAGCTGCAAACTGCTGCTCCGCCCGCTCATCCGCACGAAAACGCTCCCATTTATGTTCCAAAATCCGTCCGGCCACTGCCACCGCTTCCAGGAAAGCAGCATCGCTTCCGCTGTTATCATCCCATACCGGATTGAACATGCCGATCATACTGGCGAGTTCATTCTTTTCTCCTGTATTATCATTGAGATCGAGCGGCTGTACAAACTTCTCGTCAAACCGCGCGGCCATCTCCGGACTTAAAATTTCTGTGCCAAGTGCCTCCCATAAAAGGCCAAACGCCGCGTACGGAACCTGGTTTTCCCGGATCCGGCTGTCTTTCTGGTGATGGTCGTATTCTCCTCTCCCAATATCAAAAACAATCCCGTCAAAATCCTCCGGCACACGATTTCCGCGCTGGATGGTAAGCTGCGGATTAAAATGCAGAAGCAGTGCCGCAGAGAACACATCATCCGCATGAAATTTTCCGCCGTGCGTAAAAGCAGCGGCATTTTCTTTTTGTATCTGTTCTAATAATGTCATAAAATTCCAACTTCCTTTTTCTTAAGATCTGCTCTATTTTACTCTATCTGGCGGCTGTTTCGCAACGGTTCTATGTAAAGAAAAGTTTGAAAACTTCCTGGCGCATATTTATTAAAAATCATTTCCGCAGTCTGCACACTTATCTACGAAAATTCTTTTGTGGGTATTTGGAAAATCAAAATGAGCGGCTCCTCTTCCAAGGTTCCGCTCATTTTGATTTTTCTTCCTTTCATACCTGAATCCGGTCTGCAGCTGCATCACACATTGCAATCCGTTTTCCATCCATGCCAAGGATCAATCCACCGTTTATTCTCTGGATGACCTGTACGGTGCTGCCTTCTTTGATTTTACGGCTTCGGAGGAAATCCAGAACATCAGGGATTCCAAACATCCATTTGATGGTACAGATATCACCGGTTTTTTTCTTTGAAAGTGCCTGCATGGTATCCCTCCTTTTTACTTTTTCTATATTGTATTCCCTGAGGAAATATTTAGTCAATAAGAACAATTGGGATACGCTTCTAACTAAAGTTTGTGTGCAAAGCGCTAGAGTGTGTTTGAAAAAGGCTTTTCGTAGTCTGCATGTTCCAATTTGTGGGAGATTTTGTCTGAATGAAGGAGGCGTAGCGGGCTACGGCGACTGAATGAGGGCAAAATATACCGCAAATTGGGGCGTGCAGGCTGCGGAAATGGTTTTTCAAACACACTCTAGTTTTTCAATCAGAGAAAGAGTTTGATGCACGCGATCGCAATCGAAGCCACAGCCACGATCCGTTTCAGCAGCGTCTGGTTGATTTTCGTTGCATTTTTGCTTCCGGCAAAGACACCGATGCCATGTGCGACCAGAAGTACCGGTAAAAGCAAAAAGACTTCTTTGTTTCCGGCGGCCGCGATCAGATAGCCTGCCGCAGACGGTACGGCGATGAAAATCGAATCAAACAAGGAAATACCGACCGCGGTGTGCGCCGGAATACCGAGCAGTGTCAGAATCGGCATTACAAGCACCGGCCCGCCTGCACCGGAGGCGGCACAGACAGCACCGGTTACAGCACCAAGTACCAGGAAAAACGGAACGCTCTGGACTGCTTTTTTCTCTGTATTTCCCGGCTTGTCTTTCCGAAGCAGGATGGAAATTCCGGAGAGCAGAACAACGAGATATAGAATTATTTTCATCGTGTCCGCCGGAATCAGAAGGTTGATCTTGACACCGGCAAGCGCGCCGACAAAACTTCCGGCCGAAAGCACACCTGCCGTTTTCAGGTCAAGGTTCCCGCTCTTATAATAATTTACCGATCCCAGAATGCCGGAAATCAGAAATGCCGCAAAGCTGAGTGCCAGGGACGCGTAGGACGGCATATCCAGAAATCCGGCGTAGAACATCGGAAGCAGAAATCCTGCGATTCCCGTCAGGCCGATACAACCGCCGACCACGAAATTCAGAAGGATCATCAGAATCAGATTTAACATAACTATAGATTCTCCTTATGGTGTAATTTTTTCAGCTTGTTCAAAATACCGCTCTGCCTTAGCAAGAATCCGTGCTTCATCAAGAGTCTGCACGGCACGGTCTTTCATCAAAGTCTTCCCATGTACTACATTGTCGCAGACATCCGCTGCTGTCACGCACTCGAGCAGTGTATTGACAAGATTTCCGGTCGGATACAGATGCGGCTGGCGAAGCGAAATCGTGATAAAGTCCGCCTCTTTTCCAACAGCGATACTTCCGCCGTTTTCATGCAGATAGTCATATCCGCCCTGTGTCGCCATGCGGAGGATTTTCGCTGCCGGCATGACTGCCGCCTCGCTGATACCGACACCGCGTCCGACGTTCATCACGGAACGGAAAATTTTCATCTCATTCCAGAGACTGAGTCCTCCATGCGCCGCGCCATCCGTTCCAAGGCCGACGGTGATGCCGCGCTGCAAAAGAGCCGGCGTATCCGGTACTCCTTTTCCACAGTTGCTGAACGGGCAGTGGCATGTTTTTACCTCATACTTCTTCAGCAGATCCTTCTCATTTTCCGAGAGCAGAATGCAGTGCGCCGCCAGAAAACGCTCATCCAGCACACCAAGCTTTTCCAGGTACTCGATTGGCCGCACTCCAAAACGCTGCAGAAAGAAATTGATCTCGTTCGGATATTCGTTCATATGCGCCTGCAGCAGGGCGCCACGCTCTTTCGCATGACCGGCTGCCTTTAAAATCAGCTCTTCTGTACAGCTGATCAAAGACCGAAGAGAATAGGCGACTTTTAAGTTCCCTTTTCCATGGTACGCGTCATACAGCGCATCTGTCTGCGCCACATTCTGATCGGCGGTATGGCGGATAACATCCGGCAGTGACGCATCATCCATGGTAGATGCAGATAACAGGCCACGCAGCCCGGACTGCAGATAGACATCTGCTGCGCTCTCCATAAAGTAGCTTCCTGCGTCCACAAACGACGTCGTTCCGGATTTGATCATCTCCAATGCCGCAAGTTCGGCACTAAGTTCCATCTTTTCCGGCGTCAGGGTACTCTCAAACGGCAGCATAATGCGCGTCCAGATCATCGGAAGCGCGTCGAGAATCTGTCCCTTTAAAAGCTGCTGCCCCGTGTGCATGTGGCTGTCGCAAAGACCGGGCATCAGAAGCTTTCTGCTTCCGTCAAGAAGCTCAGTTTCCTTATTTCCGGAGAGCGTTATTTCTTCTCCTTCCTGATACGGACGGATGGCAGAAATGATCCCGTTCTCTGTTTCGACGATCTGCCCTCTGGCGATTGTCATATCGTGCAGAAGCACAGAGGTATTCGTTACGATCAGTTTTCCCATAACTGGTTTCCTTTCTTTTTCTATAACAGCAGGAGCCTGCCTCATCCCATTTTCTGTCTGGGAAGAGCCGGGCTCTGTTTCTCTTGCGTAGTGTTTAAATCGTTCCTGTCAGCATCATGACAACCTGTGCAATCACAGCGGAACCGATAAAGGTTCCTGTCATAACAAAGACGCCGATCAGAATCATTTTCCATCCCTGTTTTGCGAAGGTTTTTACCTGGTCGCCGATGGAAATTCCGGCATACGCACCTACCATGGTAAGCGGAGCTGTAAAGTTAATTTTGCCGACTGCGTCGATCACAAACTGTCTTGCCGGTGAAATTGGAGATGCAGCAAGCAGGCCGAGAATGGAAACGTATGCTACAATCGGAAGCTTCAGCGGAATCAGTTTGCTTACCACAACACCGACACAAGAAATCGCCAGCAGAATCAGAATCCCCGGAAGAGAATCCAGAAAGTTTACCTGAAATCCAACCAGATTGGCAAGTCCGATTCCAAGACCGGACAGTAAAAATAAGAATCCCCATTCAATATATCTCATCGCTTATGCTTCCCCTTTCTTTTTTGCGGCACGTTTTTCTGCTCTTCTGTCTGCAAATTTTCCAAGCGTCGGTTCCAGTTTTCGATACAGGAAGTTGCAGAGCGGAATACCGACAAAAATAGCCATGTAAATTCCGTCGATACCGGAAATCGTTTCACTGGCGCTGGCAAGTGCAGAGATCTGGTTCGCCATCGTCGGATAAATCTCGGTCAGTGAAGCGGTGGCGCTCGCCATCATGATGCCGGCTCCAACGCCGGAGGCCATACCGAGAGCATACGGATGGAAAATATTCAACATTGCGATTACGGAAACCATAAATCCAAAATAGATGGTGCCGACCATACCGCCGACCACGTAAATGGAAAGGCTGCCACGCGCTTCCGGGGAATCCGGTCCGAACATATCGGTGATAAGAGCAAGGTTTGTTTCACGGTTGATCGAATGAGTGGCTCCGATCGCTTCCCGCTTTAAGCCGAGCAGAAGTGCCAGCGGCATTGCAAGAAGAATAGTTCCAAGGTTTCCGAACTCCTGTAACAGAAGTGCAGGACCAGCAGAAATGACCGTTTCAATGCTGGCTCCCGCATTGATGCCAAGCTTTGCAATAAACGGACAGATTGCCACAATAACGAGTTTTGATGCTGCTTTTACTTCCTTCGATTTTACGATTTTAGTCACCTGCGGACCGGACAGCACACCAAGAATCAATGCATAAAAAATCGGGAACAAAATAAAGTTTCCCGGTCCCAGCGGGATCTTGACCTGTCCGATGGAATCTGCGATCAGAATGAACACAAATGCCAGAACATAGATCTTCCACTCAGCCTGAATACGGCTTTTCAGTGATGAATACGCATACTTTTCCTTTTTCATAACATTCTCCTCCACCATTGCTCTTTTTATGGTTCATTTTTGTTCTGTCTTGCAGAACAAGAGTATATGGTAAATAACTCGTCCTCCCGAAAAAGATATGCCAGCCCGAAGGCTGGCACT
>NZ_QUGO01000069.1:0-947 GCF_003479105.1 Blautia sp. AF19-13LB | reverse complement strand
ATATAGTTCGGACCATGACCGTTTAGGGCATATCCGAAAATCAGCCGCACAATCGGGGCTGTTTCCTCGTCAATGAGCAGATGGTTTCTGTCCTCCGGGTCTTTCCGATACCCAAACGGGGCAAGACACCCGGTAAACTGTCCTTTCTGCGCTTTCAGAAGATAAGAGGAATGGACTTTCTTGGAAATATCCTTGCTGTACATCTCGTTCAGGATATTCTTGAACGGGGCAATATCGTTGTTATCACGCAGGGTGTCGATACCGTCATTCATGGCGATATAGCGGACGCCGTTCCTTGGGAAAAAGTCCTCAATCAAATGCCCGGTTTGCAGATAGTTACGCCCCAGTCGGCTGAGGTCTTTCGTGATGACAAGGTTGATCTGCCTGCGCTCAATGGCTCTCAACATTCTCTGTAAATCAGGACGCTCCATGTTAAGACCTGTGAAGCCATCGTCCTGATAGACTGCCACAACCTCCCATCCCTGCTTTTCGCAGTATTTTTCCAGCATATCACGCTGGTTTGCGATACTGGCACTTTCGCCTTGCAGGTCATCGTCCTTTGACAGCCTGCAATAGACCGCTGCACGATAGCCCCCGGCAAGTGCCTTTCCGATTGTTCTGTATTCCATTTCGTTCATCATAGCCATTTACCCACACAATCCAGACGGTATCTGGCTCTTTTGAACCTCATCTTCATTATAGCTTATATCTTTCTTTTTAGCAAGATATTCTTTTGTATTTTTCTTTCCGTATTTCTGGGAAATCAGGCTGACGAACACATCGGTTGCATCCAGCTCCCCGTCAAATACAGTGGTCACATGAATCTCTGTTTTGTTTTTTGCCATAGGCAGTTATCCTCCATACATGAAAATAGCCAGACAGAGGGTGTCGGCAACGAAGTCCGGCAACGGGCTTCAAAAGACCTTGCAAACAATCTCAATCTGGCG
>NZ_QUGO01000068.1:271-971 GCF_003479105.1 Blautia sp. AF19-13LB | reverse complement strand
AGCAGCACATCCAGCAGATATTCCACTTGGTCTTGCTTCTGTAAGGCTTCCACAAACCGTGGATGAAAGGCTTCCTCCGGGGAGTGCGGGGCATAATCCTTTCTCCATGCCCGAAGCAAGTGAAGATAATCGGCAAGAATACGGAAGCAGCGGCTCTTTGCTTCCTGAAACTGTTCCTCCTGGGATTTCTGCCGGGGCTTGGGCTTTTTTACCTTCCCCGGCGGTTTCCAGTCCTCATAGGAAAGCCCGAAGTCCTGTGCCAGCTGTACGGCGGCTTCTTTCTTTCCCAGCCCATACAGGGCGGCGGCAAAATCAATCACATCCCCATCCGCACCGCAGCCGAAGCAGTGGTAACGCCGATCCAGCTTCATGCTTGGGGTTTTATCGTTATGGAACGGGCAACAAGCCATCCCGTTCCGGCCTACACGGATTCCATAATGCTCCGCAGCCTGTCTTGTTGTGACGGACTGCTTCACAGCTTCAAATACATTCAAATCTATCCCTCCTTGAAAAAAAGAAAAGCACCTGACATTCTCTGACTGAAAATGGCAAGTGCCTGTTAAAGTTCCATATCCTGTTGTCTGTGTTTCGTCTGTGCTGGGGCGGTTCTTTGTGCTTTTTTCTCGTCTGCCTTATCCTGCAAGACTTCCTTGATGGGCTGCTTCTTGGGCGGCTCTTTGCTTTCCTCTGTGCCGGGTGT
>NZ_QUGO01000068.1:0-261 GCF_003479105.1 Blautia sp. AF19-13LB | reverse complement strand
TCTTTGCTTTCCTCTGTGCCGGGTGTGGCTTTCCGTACCCAGTAGCGGATATCCCGCAGCTTCTTCAAATCCTCCTGCACCTCTGTCAGCGGTACTTTCAGCTCTGCGATTTCGCTGAGAAGTTTTTCCTGCTCCTGTTGCAGTTCCTTTTGGGTGCTGTCCTTATCGTCCGGGTGCTTGGCAAGGTAGGCGGCGGCTTTCTCATACCGGGCAACCTCCGGGTGTTCCTGCTTGAATTTCTCCTTTGTTTTCTTGAAAAAT
>NZ_QUGO01000067.1:0-1021 GCF_003479105.1 Blautia sp. AF19-13LB | reverse complement strand
GAACCTCAATCCGTTCCTCGTCCCTTGTAAGGGAGCGTTCCATTGCTTCCCGCTGTTCCCGCTGCTCGGCTTCGCAGGTATTGGTCAGGCGGTCGGCAACCGCTTCCCCGTCCATCAGGGCGGCTCTGGCACATTCCCGGATTTTTCGCAGCACATGGCTGTAAAGGGTGTCATAATCAATCCGGTGCTGGGTGCAGTGGTTCTTTCCAAAGGCATTGTAGGTCTTGCAGGAATAAATTTGCTGGGGATGTTTTGCGTTTGTGTAGCGTATCGTCAGAGATTTCCCACACTCGCCGCATTTTATCAGTCCGGCAAACAGGCTGATTTCATTGGTCTGCCCCGGACGCTGGCGGGATTTCAGCTTGTTCTGCACAATATCAAAGCTCATGCGGTCAATCAGCGGTTCATGCTGTCCCTCCACCACAATCCAGTCCTCCGGCTTCTTTTCCCCAATCGTGCCGATTTTGAAACGGTAGTCTTTTTTCTGGGAAGCAATCGCCCCGGTGTAAACGGGATTCATCAAAAGGTCTTTGATAACGGAGAAGTCCCACATATACCGCCCATTTTCCGGGTCTTTCTTTTCCCATTTGGTTCGGGTATTGCGAAGCCCCCGTTCCCGGTTCCACCATGTGGGGCAGGGGATTTTTTCTTCCTCCAGCCGTCTGCGGATATAGTTCGGACCATGACCGTTTAGGGCATATCCGAAAATCAGCCGCACAATCGGGGCGGTTTCCTCGTCAATGAGCAGATGGTTTTTGTCCTCCGGGTCTTTTCGATACCCAAACGGGGCAAGACACCCGGTAAACTGTCCTTTCTGCGCTTTCAGAAGATAAGAGGAATGGACTTTCTTGGAAATATCCTTGCTGTACATCTCGTTCAGGATATTCTTGAACGGGGCAATATCGTTGTTATCCCGCAGGGTGTCGATACCGTCATTCATGGCGATATAGCGGACACCGTTTCTTGGGAAAAAGTCCTCAATCAAATGCCCGGTTTGCAGATAGTTACGCCCCAGTCGGCT
>NZ_QUGO01000066.1:0-1109 GCF_003479105.1 Blautia sp. AF19-13LB | reverse complement strand
GTTTTTTCAATAGTTCCTGCGTGTCCTGCCTGTGAAAAATGAGTTTCAACAACAGCATGACATCATCATCTGTCAGGCGTTCCGGCTCTTGCAGAAAACTTTCCAGCATACCGCCACGGGTACAGAGCCGGTGCGTCCGTTCCTTTCGGGTAAGCTGTTTCAACTGGTGCTGCAATGCCTTTTCATCATTGATGGCTTTCCGCAGTTTCTTTTCGCTTTTTTCCAACTCCCGATTGAGTTTTTCCAGCTTTGAGGTATCAGGCAAGGGCAGCGTCCTCCTTTCCCGGTATCAGCACATAAATCCGGTTTGGTTCTCCAATGCCCTGACGCACCCGCATGATAAGTCCGGCAGTTTCCAGTTCATTCAGAGAACGCTTGACCGTCATGGAGCTGCGGGACAGGACTGCGGCAATGGCTGTGACAGGGAAGCAGACAAACAGGATTCCGTTCTCGTCCTCCTGCCCTTTGGATAACATAGCGTCCAGCATCCGGCAGTACATGACCTTTGCGGTGCTGCTGACTGGAAATCCTGTCAACGCTTTGGGAAATGGCATACAGGGTGGCAAGGGTGTGTCTATCGTCATAAATTCAAAATTCATTCGGTGTGTTTCTCCTTTTTCTTTGCTCGTTTGGATAAATAACGGGGGCAGTCAATCACAACCGCCCGGAAGCTCTGCTTGCACCCATGCTGGCATTTCCGGCATAATTCGTTGTAAGTGACACGCCCCCGGTCATTGAGGTAAAAGGAAAGCTCATACTTCCTCTTTTTGCTCATTCTCGGCATATTGCGCTTCCTCCCGTTTTAGTGTATGGTTTCGGGGCGATTTTCGGCAAAAACATAGCCATAGAGCCGCTTAAAATCTCCCGAAGTATCAGCGATAGGGTAGACTGTCCCCCTATCAGATTGTCGTGTTTCGGTATCATCTCGGTGTCAGTTCGCCAGTTCTCCCCGGTGTCGTTCCTCCCCTGAATCTCACAGCGGCGTATCGCTCCCTTTGGTACGCTCGTTTCGGTCAGGGTTCCTCCACATCCCTGCCAAAAGTCATGGCACTACATCGCCGGGGAAGCATATCCCACACAGGCTGGTCATTCGATTGGAATAATCCATC